>JACOSC010000144.1 GCA_016179055.1 Acidobacteriota bacterium | reverse complement strand
AATGCGGTAATTCCGCACGTTCGGGTCTGTGAGGGGGGAGGTCCGACTCGCTAGGGAGAACCTAAACGGGCACGAAACTGGAAACGGGGGATACAGCCAAGGGGATACCTACAGGCGGGATCGGTCCTCCTCTACTCGGCGATAGCATTTTGGTAGAGGATGATTTGCGGTTTTTGCTTGGCCAGCAGAATCGAGACGATATCAAACCGATACGGGTGGCCTTGCATGTTGTAAGCGGCGCGAAACTCTCCCGCCGCGCCATGCAGAGCTTTTTGCTTCTCCTTGTCGACCGCGTCGGCCGGCCGGCCATACTCTACGGAGGTGCGAGTCTTGACTTCAATGAATACCAGAAACTCTTTATCGTAAGCTATGATATCAATTTCCCCGGCATGTCCTTGAAAATTCCGGGCGATAATATCGTAGCCCTGTTTTTGCAGGAACTGTAGGGCCAGCCGCTCGCCTTCTTGTCCGACCCTTATATGTTGACTCATGATTCTCCTGACCCTCGGATCACAATGTGCTCAAAGCGCTCGGCACGGTGCTGAGGGCGTTATCCAGAATCCTGAGCGCGACATCCGCTTCTTCATGAGTTATCACCAACGGCGGACAAAGACGTAGGCCGCTTTCGCCACACCCCAACAACAGCAAGCCTTGTTGAAAGGCCTCTTGCACGATGGCGTCGCGCCGCGCCCTATCGTCGGTCGTTATCTCCGGCGCGGCGCCGATTTCAAGGCCGAGCATTAGACCAAGTCCGCGGACATCACCCACACAGGAGTGCCTCTCCTTCAATTTCAAAAGGCCCTGCATCAAGTAGTTTCCAATACGCTCGGCATTGCTCATGTAATGCTCCTCGATGAGCCGTATGGTGACCAGTGCGGCGGCACAGGCGACGGGGTTGCCGCCAAATGTGCTGGCGTGCATGCCCGACGTCCAGTTCATGATATCCGATCGGGCCACCATGGCGCTTAAAGGCAATCCGGAGGCGAGGCCTTTGGCGGAAATGAGGATGTCGGGCGTTACATTGAAGTGCTCGCAGGCCCAAAACTTTCCCGTGCGGCCCATGCCGGACTGCACTTCATCCAGGACGAGTAGAATACCATACTTGTCGGTGATGCGGCGGAGCGCCGGCAAAAAGTCCCTCGGCGGAACAACGTAACCACCCTCGCCCTGAATCGGTTCCACAAAGATGGCGGCGACTTCTTCAGGCGCCACGACGGTCTTAAACAACACGCTTTCTAAAGTGTGCTCGACGCAATGCAAGTCGCACGTCGCGTAGTCCATTTGATAGGAGCAATGGCGGCAATTGGCGTAGGGAATATGGTGGACGCCCGGAACCAGTGGGCTAAAATGGCGTCGTTGGATGGTCTTGCTGGCCGTCAACGATAGGGCGCCCAGCGTTCGTCCATGAAAGGCATTGATAAAAGCGATAAAATGCTGTCGTCGTGTATGGAAACGCGCCAGCTTCATGGCGGATTCGATGGCCTCGGCCCCCGAATTGCCGAAGTACACGCGCTTGGCAAAGTAGCCGGGCGTGATTTGCGTTAGTTTCTCCGCCAGCGCCACCATGTTTTCGTAATAGAAATCGGTTCCCGACATGTGCAAAAACTCTGCGGCTTGCCGCTGAACCGCCTCAACCACTTCCGGGTGGCAGTGGCCGGTGGAGCAGGTAGCGATCCCTGCGCTAAAATCCAGAAAGAGGTTTCCGTCCACGTCTTCGACCGTCGCGCCAAAGCCTCGCTTGATCACCAGGGGATAAACTCTCGTATACGAGGGCGACATGACCTGTTCATCGCGTGTCAGTATGGATTTGGCATGCGGCCCGGGCAGAGCCGTCTTGATCGAAGGGACCTGCGTGGTCAACATAACGAGTACTCCTGGGGGGCTTAAAGATAAGGAGGGGTGACGTTAGACTCTCAACAACTCACATTTTGATGGTACCGAACCAAGCGGGCGAAGTCAATATTGCGTATTGGCCGGTGAAATTCCACCGAGGGGAGGTGTACCTTACCTGTGGTGGCTCGGCACTATGTATATCGCTCCGATTGTAGCTTGAAACCAGCGAAGTGACCCGCCAAGCCGAGCGCGATCTTCATGCTCGGCTGAGAAAATTCTCCAGCACGAAAATTTTGCGGATGCGGAATCGCAGGGGGCTCTCTACGATAGCAATGGCTTTTAAGTTTTCCACTCCGGATATGAACCAGGGCTCCTTGCACGCCGGCACCTGGCCAAGCCAATCCGGAATTTTAATGCCCAACTCGTCGCACAAATATTCAGCCACCGAAGCCAGTAGCGCATCAAACCGGTCATCGGCTCTCTTGAACGGTCGCGCCACGGCGGCGGGATTTTTATGGTAACGGAAGTCGTCTACAAAATCCATCAAATAAACGACCCAATGGCTTGGATCGGTTTCGATCTGTCGCCTGACGTCTCCTAAATCGATCATTCGCCGAACAACTCCTCAATAAAAAACTGTGTTGCCGGTTTTATCTGCCGGCGGGGGCAATATTTTTCAACAATGGCAAAGACCTCTGGCGGCGTTTTAAGGTCCAGATGCTGGATCAGAAACTGGATGTCCTGCTTGTCGGTCCCGTCCACACGGATCGCCAAGGCTTTCATGGCAAGCAGGTAATCCGGTTCGGGGATGTACACTTTTAAGTGTGAAAGATCGAAGAGAACTCTCTGTGGATGCGGCGTAAGAAATCCTTTGACGGCATCATTCAGCCAATTCTCCCGTAAATGATTAGACCGGGCTACCCGCTCGATGGCCTGCCGCATTTGTTGAGCCGGCCTGAATACGGCGTCCACATCTTTAGTGCTTGGCCTGGCGTCATAAACCAGGCACATGACTGCGCCGCCATACAAGCATAGCTCCCCCTTAACCTTCATGGAGCGAAGCTCGTCGTTTAATTGTTCCAAGTAGGTTTTGATCTGATCTCTGTCCATTTACGACCACTTCCGAAGTCTTTATCACGAACCCTGGCGGGTACGACCTGATGACCCAAGGCTCTTATTCCGTAAGAGGAAACTGTAGCAAGTCTATAGGTGGGAATGCAAACGAATTTCTAACCGGCCTTTATCCCGCCGCCAAGACGGCCCTGCCATACGGCCCTTGAGTATATGAGGTTCCCACAATGTAGCATCATTTGAGTGTCTACATGCGCGTTTAACGGCTCTCTCCGTTAGTATACTATGCGCACAAGGGGGAGACAGACCTTTGAAGCGGCAGTGTGCAATAGCAAAAAATAGCTCTGCCGCAAAGCGGAAGGTGGCTTAATAGGAAACATTTTTACCCTGTGTCCTGAATTTGCCATAATTATGGCGCTTTGCTACAATCGCAATATTATGAAGAAAGCAACGGTAATAATGAAACGGATTCAGCTTAGCTTTGTAGACGTTGATCGGGAAACCCGGCGGCGAATCAAAGCCGTGGCTGCCTATCAAGAGGTATCGGTAGGCGAATATATCCGACGAGCCATCAAGGGAAGACTAGAACAGGACCTAAAGGAGTTGGAGCGGAACCAGATTGTGGCCCTTCACGCGCAAACGGACCCTGTACTGGCAGAGCTTTGGGATAATGTCCAGGACGCGGCTTATGACAAGTTATAACCGCGGAGCGGTGGTGTTAGTCCAATTTATCTTTGCGGACGAGAGCGGGACGAAGCAACGACCGGCGCTGGTTATTAGCACGGAAGCCTATCACCGGAGCCGGCAGGAAGTCATCATCGCCGCGATCACCAGCCAGATCGACCGACTGCTGCTCGGAGATTACCTCATCAAGAACTGGCAGGCCGCGGGCCTTCTTTATCCTTCCGTGATTACCGGCATCATACGAACCATCAAGCAGAGCATGATCACGAAAAAGCTTGGCGTCATGCCGACCAAAGAAATGGAAGCCTATGGTACATCCTTGAGCAAAGTATTAGGTTTCTGATTTGGCTGATGCGGCTCGACCGTCTGCGCGAATAGCTTGATGATAGATTGGGGCGATCTTTAGGGAGCAAGTGATAGGGACCGCAACCTTTCAACCTGGGGCCTGAGCCATGAGTTTTACTGATGAGCAATTGAAAGGTAACTGGGGAGAACAGTATGTAAGCGAATGGTTGTCATCGTGCGGATGTCTTATGAGACATGTACCGCAGGGTCATGATTGCGGCATTGATATATACTGCGAGACCACTTATGATGGAAAACCGTTCCTTCATATTTGGTGCCAGGTGAAAGTAAGCGGAAAGTTTAATTCAGATGCCGAAAGCAACTCGGTCTCCATCGACCGCGAGAAGCTTGAATATTGGCGTAGTCTACCGGTGCCAGTTGTTGTAGTGTTAGTTCCAGACAAACGTGGCGAGCGTCCGCCGTTGTTTGTCTGCGCTCCCCAGATTGTCATGCGCCAAGGGCCTACACTGAAATCAACTCACAAAATTGATGATGCCTCCCAGATGAAGAAATTTTTGGCGGATGATCTTCCTTATGAAACATTTCTTTGGGAGCTTTTTCACGGCAAAGTAAGTCCAATAAAGGAACCGAGACCATCGTATACGAGGCGTATCCCGCCGGGAGTCGCGCATGAGTTTGAGAATAACTTAAGACTGTCACTTCTTCATACACTTTGGCGTTTGGGTGAAGACATCCTGTACCAGAGTTTTGGCGTCAAAACACTTCAGCCTAAAACGAACGACGAAGCATCACAAAAAGAAGCAATAAAAACGGCAAAGCCATATATACAAGCGCTTGAGGCAATTGTTCAGGGCATAAATATCGGTAACTACGAGAATTTTGTCACAATAGGAATCTTGGCTGAGCTTGAAGGTGACTTCGATAAAGCAAAGGCATTTTATGAAATGGCGCTTAGTAGTATTGATGGAGACGTGAACCTTCCCAGACTTTTACCAGATGACTGGCAAGCTATACGGGACATGATTTCTGACCATTTACAAAGGGTCAATCATAAGAAGGGCGAGTACCTGGCACTATGATACATTTCTCTCATCTTCAGACCGATTGGCACACATCTTTCAAGGCCAATACAATCTTTTTTACTCTGGAATAGATCTCACATAAACTATGCGACCAGGGGAACCTTCGCTCCACACGATATGAAGGACCCCCAGGGGATCAAAAGCAAGGGCGATATCACCGGATCGTGTAAGATTTTGGGGTGATGTGCACGTTTGCCCATCATCATAGGAAAGTCTCAAGAAAAAGCCATTGCTTGTCACCCATCCAATGGCTAAAGTCCCCCAGTAATCTGTCGCCACGAGAAAGCCGGATGGATTACCATCATATATGATGGTTCCAGAAGAAAAGCTAATCCCTTCATCTACTGAACGGGTATACCGAAGCGAGTCGTATTGACGGTAAAGCACATGGATTGCGTTGTAAGAAGCCGCGAGTTTTGCACTTAAGACACTGGGGCTGGCATCTCGACCCGCAATTAGGGGGATCGCTCCAAAGGGGGACAGATAAAATGGGACAATGGGTTGACACCTAGCGGGGTACTCGCGATTGTAAGGACCTAACATAAGGGTGTGTTTCTTGGAGTGTCCATCAACAAAGAAGTCTTCGACGCGGAAAGGAGTCCTGTCCCTACAAATTTCATAACAAGTTTCATGGGGTGAAGGGATTTCTCTTGGCGCCGACCAGGTCGTCCCTTGATCCTGCGAGGTGGCAATATATGTATCGCAACCCAGACCAGCGGGCCATTGTCTACCCTTCCAAAGCACATAAACCCGGCCGAAACCCGCATCCAGTTTCAACGGCCTAAATGGTGAGCAATCTCCAGAAATCGACCATCGGTCACTTACAACGCGTTGAGTAAAGGTTTCTCCTCTATTGGTGGATCGGGCTACAATAATTTGACCATAGGACCCTTCTACACGAGCAAAAGCTGCATAAACTGTCCCATCATCGGCCGCAGCAAGGCCGAATAAACCACCCGCGGAAAAAATTATACGTGGCAAAGAAAAGTTCTCACCCCCATCGGTCGATGTGATCAAATAGATATTGCCGTTGCCGGACCAGGTAACATAAATGTTTTGCTCAAATGTTGCAATGGAAGGACCCCCAGCTCCATCAACCGGGCGAGCCAGCTCACGGGGAGTTGTAAAATCGGCAAATACGGATAAAGAGCCAAGCAAAAACAGAATAGCTCCAAAGATAAACCTCCGGTTGAGTTTTCTTAAATGCTGTCCTAAGATCATTAACCACCCCCTATTTCAAAATACAGCTTGTTGTGATTACATGGCTTAGAAATTATATTTGTGAAGGGAAATCTATTTTCACACGTTGTGAGGAGTAAGACTATTATATCCCAGTAGGGGAGCATTTCCAACAAATTTTAGGTTTTCCCAAGAAGACTGGTACCCCGGCATTGATAAGTAGCATGACCTTGGATTCATTCGGCAGCTACTGGCCCAAAGATCCTGGTGACGATGAAATCTTGACGTAGAGTTGACAGGAATGTGTATATCGGTGCATAGTATAAGCATCTGGACTGAAGATCGGATTGGAGATGGGAGAACACCGCAATGTACCACAAATACATAGAATCCAACCCTTCGGTAATGATGGGTAAGCCAGTTATTGCCGGGACACGCATCACGGTCGAACTGATCCTAGAACAACTCGCGGCCGGAGAGAGTATGGAACAAATTCTGGCGGCCCATCCGCGACTGACGGAAGAAGCCATTCGTGCGGCCCTAGCTTTTGCGGCCGAGGTGTTAAAATCAGATGTGGTCTATCCGATGGCTGAGATAATGAAATGATCCTGGTAGCCGATGAGAGCGTAGACCTTCCCATTGTGATCCGACTCAGAGAGAATGGACACACCATATGGTATGTGGCGGAAATGCAACCAGGCCTTCCGGACGATGCCGTTCTTAATTTAAGCAATCACTATGCAGCTCCACTGCTGACGGCGGATAAAGGATTTGGTGAATTGGTATTCCACCAGAAACGGGTTACCTCTGGCGTTATTCTTCTTCGCTTAGCCGGCTTGCTCTCAGAAACCAAGGCGGAAATTGTAGCCACTGCGGTTCGTCAACATGGGACAGAATTCATCGCCGCTTTTACCGTGATTACACCCAACGCCGCTCGTATTCGCTCAGTCATCGCTAAGTTACCCTCCGTGGTGATGATCGTCCGTGCAAAAATTTTTTTGCACGGATCCGCGCGAACAAGCAGAGCCGGACAAAAATGGATCATTTGTTAGAGAAACCTCCTTGTCGTGCAAAATTCAGGTATTACATGAGTCGATAAGCGGGGTTGAAAGCGCGCTTGCCACCCTCCCACTCTGCCAAAGGCTATCGTTGCCTGCACCGGTAAAACAAAAACGGCCACCAAAACTATATAGCCGTTGCGCGCCGGGGATTCGTGTCTCTTTCCCCAGTCCCACCCCAGCCCCTGATGGATACGTCTCGTCAGTAATTCCTCTTGTCTTGAAACCGGATCAAGAGTATACTGGGTGTACCTTGCTGGAGGCGGGAATCATCAACTTATTGAGGGTTTGATTTACAGTTGGGCCATCGGCATTGATTTTGACTGGAGGAGAAACCATGACATTTAATAAACGGAAAATGGCGGTAGCCATGTTGGTCGTATTAACCTGGAGCAGCTTCTTGCTCGGAGAATTTCCCTACCCTAGGAAACCCGATAACGTTCGACCACAGGACTTCGAGCGCTATATGCGCTTGCCCGTTACGGTGCCTCCCACACGACCCAACGATTTCCAGAGATGGAAATATACCAGCGATAAGACGGATGCTACCGAAGTGCGCCTCAATCCTCATGAGCTCGGCGGCGTGATCGGCATGAGCGTCGACCTGGGCTGGCAAGTCAGCACTGGACGCCCCGATACCCTCATTGCTGTCCTGGATTCCGGAATTAAATGGAACGATCGCGGCGCCATGGAAGATTTGGTCCGCAAGACGTATCTTAATCGCGGCGAGCTGCCGGAGCCGCAAAACAGCCAAGGCCTGACCAAGCGGCAACTGATCGCCATGGGGCAACAATTTCAGAATCCCAACGATCTATGGGATTTAAATGACGATGGCATTTTCAATATGGTGGACTACGCCTCGGACCCCTTTGATCTCGCCGCGCCGCACGATCCCCGCTTACGCGACTTGAATGGCAACGGCTTCTACGATCCGCAAGATCTCCTCAAGAATCCACTTTTCGCCGACGGTGTCGATAACGACGGGAATGGCTACATCGACGACATTGCCGGGTGGAATTTTCTCGACAACAATAACGACCCCTTCGACGAAGTGCAGTATGGCCATGGCACCGGCGAGGCGCGCGACTCCACCGCCGAAGCCAACAACGGCCATGACGTCGGAGTATGCCCGAACTGCATGGCGCTGCACGTAAGAGTCGGCGATAGTTTTATTGCCGACACGCAGGCTTTCGCTCAAGGCGTGGTGTTTGCCGTGGACTCCGGCGCCGATGTCGTGCAGGAGGCGCTGGGCACTATCAACAATTCGACCTTTGCGCAGGATGCCATTAATTACGCCTATCGTCACCATGTGCCGGTGATCGCCTCGGCCGCCGACGAGGAAAGTTTTCATCACAATTTTCCGGCGGCTAATAATCGGACCATCACGGTAAATTCCGTCACCAAGTTTGTGGAGTCCGGACAAACCGCGATCATGTATCCGCGTTCTTACCTATATTTGAATGGCTGTACCAATTTCGGCGGCAATATTGCCCTTTCGATTTCTTCATCGGGCTGCTCTTCGGAGGCTACCGGCCGCGGGTCCGGAATCGCCGGACTCATTGTTTCCGCGGCGCGGAACGAGGTTGCCCTGGGGAACCTGTCGCCTTATCAAGTCGAGACCGGCGGACGCGTGCATCCGGTTTCCGCCAACGAAGTGCGCCAGCTCATGACCATGACCGCCGATGATATAAACTTTCCTCCCTGGGCGCGTGGCGTCTTCTTGCCTTTGCCGTTGGTCAACACCAAGCGCTTTCCCTCGCAAGAAGGATGGGACCAATACTTCGGCTACGGACGAGCCAACGTGAACACGATCATGCGCCGCATCGCCGAGGGCCGCATCCCTCCCGAAGCGGATATCGAATCCCCGGGGTGGTGGGAAACCATTGACCCTCTGCGACGCGGTCTGATGGATATCGTCGGAACGGTAGCCGCGCGTCGGGCCGAGCGCTATCAATATCGCGTGACATACGGCTGCGGCATACAGCCGCGCGAGGCCGAGTTCGAGACGATTTATGAATCGGCTAGTCGCAGTGAGGCCATGACCGATGATGTTTTGGCCACATGGGATACGATAAACGCCGCGCGGGCGTGTGGGTTTGATTATAGCGCGCCGCCGACTAATGAAAATTCCTTTGCTGTGACCTTGCGGATTCAGGTCGTCGATAATCGCGGCATCGTCGGCGAGGCACGCCGCACGGTTTTTCTACACCATGACGAGGACCTTACGACGGGCGCCCCCATCACGATCAACGGCAGCGGAGAAGCCTCGCCGCTGATCGCTACGTTGACGCCCGGTGACGCACCGGCGATTATCGTCTCAACTGGGGACGGCTTGGTCTACGCATTGCGCCACGATGGCACGCTGCTGCCGGGTTGGCCGGTCCATACCGATCCTCTGCCGATTCATCTATCGAGAGCATTCCGCAGCGGCGAGCTTTCGCCGGCGGTTTATGAATCCATAGGTCAGGGCGGCGTGGCCGTCGGCGATTTGGACGGCGACGGGCAAATGGAGATTGTGACCGGCAGTCTGGGCGGCAAGCTGTACGTGTGGGAGCCGGATGGAACGCGGCGTCCCGGCTTTCCGGTCATCACCAATCCGCTTTACTCTCAGCCCTCGATTCGCAACCCATACAATCGGCTGCAGCGCGGCATTGCCGGCTCGCCGGTGCTGGCCGATCTCGATGGCGACGGTAAGCTGGAAATTATCGCATCGGCCATGGACCGGCACCTATATGTTTGGCGGGAGAACGGAGATCCTCAACCGGGCTGGCCCCTGCTGGTTATCGATCGAACAAAGATAAGAAGCATAGATCCGGTTACGCACCAGGTTGATCCTTTACCCGGCGCCAATCAGGAGAGCAAAATTCTTTCAACCCCCGCCGTGGGCGATATCGATGGCGATGGCCGGCTGGAGATCGTCGTCGGAACCAACGAGGAATACAAGGAACTCGTGAATTTCTCGGTCACCAATCCGCTGGTCGAGTACCTGGTTACGCGTGGAGGAGACCGCGCCTTTGTAAATAGCCGTCTCTATGCCATACCTTGGGACGGCAACAATAATCCGTATGTCGTGACCAATCCGGCCGGTCCGTACAAGGACGGATGGCCGGCCAAAATTGGGGTCATCATTGCCGACCTGTTGCCTTGGATTGTCGGCATAACCGGATCGCCGACGCTCGTTGATCTTGATCATGACGGCAAGCTCGAAGTAGTGGTTGCCTCGGTTTCCGGGCCCGGCTACGTGCTGCGGTACGATGGGACCTCTTATTATGGCGCCAGCGGGGATGGCCGTTACAAGACGCTCGCCATCGACTTCCCTCGCTTACGACATCACGCTAAGGATAGCCCAACCATTCCCGGTATCGGCAGTCTTTCGGTGGGCGATCTGGATGGACTTGGAAACATTTCTATCGCCGCCCCGGCGATGGGCCTCGGCCGCGCGCTGGATTCCGGCATCCCCGCCTCGCAAACCCCTGCTGAAAGCCATGTGCTGGCTTGGGACGCGGAAACCGGGCGACTCTATCCGGCGTTCCCCCAATTAGTGGAAGACATGCAGTTCTTCAATCAACCCATCATTGCTGATTTAGACAACGACGGATTGGCTGAGATTATCGAGGGGAGCGGCGGCTATCTTGTGCACGCTTACAATATCAATGGACGTGAACCGGCAGGATGGCCAAAGTTCACGGGAGGCTGGATAACCGCCTCGCCGGCGGTAGGCGACATCTTCGGCGATGGAACGTTGGGCATTGTCGAAACGACTCGCGAGGGGCGACTTTATATATGGCGATCTCCGGGCGGCCGCGCCGAAGGCGGTAGCTTACAATGGCCCCGCTACCATCATAACAATCAAAATACCAGCCTGTATACGAGGCCGCGGTAATCTCCGCGGCGGCGTTTGAAAATCGGGAGATAGGGAAGCCACGCACAGGGCGTTAGGACTCTTCCCGATCAACCAGGATCTGCGGGAAATAGGTTCTGAGCCGTCTGCGTCGGTATTTGCAAAAGTGGCGCAGGCGTTCCGCCTGTGTCTGGAGTTTGGACATTTGCCACAGCACCGCGCGATCCTTTCGTCCCACCACTTCGAGCGCGCCACGCCATAGACCGAAGCTTGTTCCGGTAGCTCCGAAGGAGCGTTCTATAATAGCCAGGGGCAAGCGCAGCGCCGCCCCTGGTACGTAACATGGCCGAAGCTATGCGCCCTGAAAGGGCGCGCTACCCTTCGGCTCGATGAACAAAGATGGAAGACAACGGTGGCGGCATTGGAATTGATCTACATGAGTGCGCCCTTTCAGGGCTGGCCTGCATGGGACGCTTGCTTTCCAGGGGCTGCGCTCCGCTTGCCCCTGGCTATTATAGAACGCTCCTTCGGAGCTTTGGATAGTAAGCGGCACCCCACCACTTACCAAATGTCCAATCTCCAGGGACAGGCAAAATGCCTGTCCCACACTTTATGTCTAGGTAATTCGTTTGGCGAGCTTGTCAATGCCCTTGGCCAGGGAGCGGACGGGGGGTGCCTTGTACGACTTAACTGAAATCACATTGGGGCTCTCATGAAAGTTACGCAGTTCTTCTCTTAAGCCGGCAATCAATTCTCCGAGTTGTTGTAGGTCTTCCTCTTGGTTCATCGGGTTCTTAGTGGCCTTCAGCACATCGCGGTCCTTGCGTCGGTCCAGCATATACAAGAATGGGTCATTCTTAATCTGGTTGGAAAGGAAACGAATCTGATTAATCACTTCTTTCATTTCCTTCTTGCGCGCGCGCGGACTCAAGCTTGCGCCAATAGAACCGTCTGCCAGCCCTTTAAGATTATTGTAAGCGGCGTCCATACGGGTGGCGTAATGCACGGAGTCCCGCAGCGCGGCCTTGACCGTAGGTTCGGTTAAATACAGATCCCTGCTGGAGCGGACTGTGTGAAATAGGTCTGGATAAACCCCCGAGTAACGACTATAGAGGAGACCATAGAAGCTGCCGCAAAGCCCGTATCCATAAAAGCGTGAAAAAGGATTCCAGTAATAGTAGCCAAAAGAACTGTGGCCGCCGGAAGGACTAGTCTGAGTCGATGGGTTCACTTCAGCCGTAAGGTCCCTGGGAAGAGAGGTTCGTCCACTGGGGGCGACATGTACGACGGTTGGCACCGGTGAGCCGGATCGGCCGCCCGCAACTACTTGGCCGTTGGCGAGGCCAACCGACTGCCGCTCGCGGCTTTGCGCAGCCAGCGCGCCCACCAAAAAGACCATAATAATCAAAAGACGAAGGGCCAAGGATTTCCTATTAATTGCGCAGAACATAAACTACACTCCTGGCTTGCTTAAAAGTACAGCTTAAAGACTACCATACGCATCGAAGTTTTACAAAACATAATGGATGGGCTGAGGATCAATGACAAGCATCTTCTCAATAGATCGGGGTAAAGAATTATTCCAAAAATGTCAGGGCCCACGGACTCATGCCGTTACTGAATCTTGGAAGAGGCCCTTATCCAATTAATGGAGTAGTTACCCGCTGGCCCTGAAAGGGCCGAATAGGATAGCCGGGGGTGGAGCGGAGCGCAACCCCCGGTGTTCCCCGCCCCCACGTTTCGACCCTGAAGGGGTCGAACCCCACCGCCGCCCGTGCCTTTAGGCGACCCCTTCAGGGTCGAACGAGTTCCGGTCATGCCTGACCGGGGGTTCCGCTCCGCTCCACCCCCGGCTATCTTAGGTATCCCTTTCAGGGATATGATTGGCCGGCATCGCGTCTTCTCAATAAATCCGGGTAAGGGATTATACCAAAATGCAGGGGTGCACGGCTACATTCCTCTACTGAATCTCGTGAAAGGCCCGTACCCCGATTTATTGAGAAGATACAATGACAAGATAAAGCGCGCGAGGGTCGTTAGTTCTTGTTACGGCGGGTTCCGGTCGGACTATCCTTGGCCTCATTGGCCGGCCCGTTTATTCTTGACAAGAGGGCCGCCGCGTCCGAACGCTGCGGATCTATCGTGAGCGCCTTTTCCAGAGCGGCGCGGGCAGACGCCAATTGCCCCAGTTGCAATAATACATTGGCGCGCGCATAAGGATAATCGGCCGTAGCGGGCTCGATGGCCTCGGCTTTTTCCAAGGCGCTTAAGGCCATGGCCGGTTTCTGCAGCTCGACGTAACTCAAACCAAGATTGAACCATCCGCGGGCTAACTTTGGATTAAGACGCAACGCTTCCTCAAAGGCGACGGTCGCGCGATCATACTTTTTGGCTTCGGCCAATACGAGCCCCAAGTTGTACGGGTACTCCGGGTCCTTCGGCGCCAGTGTGCACGCCGCTTCCAAGTGGCCAATGGCCTGCTCCAGCATCCCCCGCCTAAGCAATTCAGAAGCAACGACGCCACGCATGGGGGCGGACAGCGGCTCCCATTGGACCGCCCGCTGAAAGTATTCCAACCCCTCCGCCGAATTTTGACGATCAAACTTGTAGACACCGGCCTGCAGAGCGCCCGTCGGCTGGTCGAGGTTCTGGCGCATGAATCTGAGGAGGTCTTGCCCGGCGAGCGAGTCGGGTGAAACGGACGAACGCAGCGCCCAAGCCGCTTCGACCCGCACCGAACGACTCGAGTCATCCAACCGTCGTCGTAGGGATTCCTGCACGGTAGGATTCATCGCAGGCGCCAGTGCCCGGACCGATGCGCGGCGGACCATGGGATCGCTATCATTCAAGCGTTCTAAGAGCGATGTGATTACGCTGGGTTCTTGTATCCAACTATTGAGAAGACCTGCTGCCACTGCACGCCAAAGTGGAATGGGTTCGGTGCGCGTCAGCTTCACTAGGTTTTGCAAGGCGCTTTTCCGCCCGGCCCGCGCGTCGGCGACCCCACGCGCTCGCCGGCGCGCCGGGCGCTCCATCTTAGCGCCATACCACTGGTCAACCATCTTAATGGCCCAGTTCGTATCGCGGTTGGTGTGGCAACGATTGCAGGCATTAGGGATCGCATGCTCCTTGGTCAGTAGCGGATCAGGCACGGTAAATCCGTGGTCGCGGCGCGGGTGGCGCTGCATGTAAACCGTCTGTGGCATGTGGCAATCTACGCATCGTCCGCCGGGCCGATCGACGGCATGATGACTGTGGGATTGAGGGTCGATCTTGCGTTCGTGGCATCTCATGCAAAGCGCATTGCCGGAGAGCCTGGTCTTGCCAGAGTGGGGATCGTGGCAATCCAAGCACCGCACTCCTTCCGCATACAGTCGGCTGCCCAGGAAGGCCGTGTATTCGAAATCCTCATCTTGTATTTGACCGTCGGGGTAAAAGATCAAGGTCTCATCGGGAATTACCAGCGTGTAATGATCGGTGAAAAGCTCCCCGGGCAGAAAATCTCCGGTCAGGTTCGAGCGCCGCGCATGGCACGAGCCACATATCGATAAGGTCTGATCCGTGGAGAAGCGATAAGCCGGGGGAGGGCCGGTCGGCCTGGTTGCAGGGTTGGAACGCCATCGAATATGCTCCGCCCGCGGGCCGTGACAGGCCTCACAGCCGACGCCTCGTTCCGCCATGGCGGTGGCGTAAGAGTCGGTAACATCCCGATAGTTCTTCCGCAGGCGCGTGTTATGGCACTCGGCGCACATCGAGTTCCATGTCATTCCTCTTCCCGTCCAATGTCCCCACTCCCCAGGTTGGCGATCTTCGTTTCCAAAGACGTCGAACCAGTCTTGGCGGACGGGATCGACGGCAATCTCGGTCATTTGATAACGACCGCCCTCCCAAGGAACCAGGAACTGGCGCAATGGGTGTACGCCAAGTACTCGCTCAACCGGAAAAGCGCGGGACTTCCCGTCCGAACCAACGGTGACCACGTGAAAGCGATCATCGATGCGACGAGCCTTGGAGGTTTGTGAACCGTGACGAAAGGTTTTCTCCGGCTCAAAAAACCGGTGATCGAGCTCGGAAGAGACGAGGCGTTCAGCCTGCGCGTGGTGAGAATCTTTCCACACGGCATAAATCGGTTGATGACACTTCTCACAACTAATGGAACCGGCATAGGCCGCATAAGTGACCGCATCGGTTTCTTCCAGATAAGAAGCGGCCGGCGCCGTCTTGGTGGTCGATGTTTTTGGCGCATAAGCTGGCCTGGGAACTCGCCTTCCCCAGTAGTGTGCTATCAACCCTAGAGTCAGGAGAGCCAACAAGGACAGGACCCCAATCGTTCTCCACTTTCGTAAGGACATGTCAAAACCCCCGAGCACTATATCAAATTTTGATATGGCCCACAACGGTATCTTATCAACATGTAGGGGCAAGTGTTCCGACCCTGTCACCGCTGCAATCATAATCTTGCGCTTTTTGTGCCTCTTTGCGGCAAGAAATAATGGGCCGCAAAAAAGCGCACAAGGCACAAGCGGGAAGGAAGATAAAAATATTGAAATTGACATTACATAGATTTTCTGTTAAATAATCGCTTCTCATTTCAGCCGGTTGCGTTACGGAAGACGGCCATAGGCCACACCCATTGATGGAGGGAAGTGTCGATGATAATCGCAAAAAAGTGTTTTCTGACTAAGGGCGTCGGCCGCCATAAAGAAAAACTCACGAGTTTTGAAATGGCGCTGCGCTCGGCCGGTATTGCGGCGTTCAACCTGGTTCGAGTCACCAGCATTTTCCCTCCGCGCTGCAAAGTCGTGTCGCGCACGGAAGGCCTCAATTATCTTAAGCCCGGCGAAGTGGTCTTTTGTGTCTTGAGCGATAACGCCACCAATGAGCCGCATCGCCTGGTCGCCGCATCGGTGGGTATTGCCATTCCAAAAGACAAAAACCTTTATGGTTATTTAAGCGAACACCACAGCTATGGCCAGACCGACGCCATCGCCGGCGATTATTCCGAAGACCTCGCCGCTGAAATGCTGGCCACCACGATGGGTCTGGAATATGACCCCGCCAAGAGCTGGGACGAAAACCGCGAGATTTATAAAATCTCCAATAAAGTGGTGCGCACGGTAAGCATCACGCAATCGGCCGTCGGCGACAAGAAAGGCTATTGGACCAGCGTTGTGACGGGTTGCATCTTCATTACCGATGTATAATCAACCCATCAGTCCTCAGTCGGCCGTCACCAACCTTTACCCAATTACGTCGGACAGTTCCTCTATTACGAGTCGACAGAAGCGGCGGCGGTTTGATGAGGGCTGCGGGCTATATAGGAGATAGATTGTTGACCATGAACCATAAGAAACCCAAGGAAGCGCATTTTCTGAATCGGCCTACCAAACCGCTGCCGATCGACCGCGACTCTTCGGTCGCCGGGTTGCTGGAGAAGATGGCGGGCACCTCCTTCCAAGGGCGCAGTCTTGGTGAGGCCTATCAAGTTTGGACCAACATGCTGAAAGACCGAACGACCATAATGATGGGCATGGCCGGCGCCATGGTGCCGGCCGGAATGCGTCGCCTGGTCGCCTACATGCTGAAGTACCGCTTGATTGATTGTCTGGTCACCACCGGCGCTAATTTGTTTCATGATGCGCATGAAACCTTGGGCCGCTACCATTACCAGGGATCGCCCACCGTCGATGACGAACTGTTGCAAGATCTCATGATCGACCGCATGTATGACGTTTACGCCAGCGAGCGCGAGTTTCGCAATTTGGATGCTTACATTGGCGACTTTGCGGCGAGCTTGGATAATAGTCGCTCTTACACAACGCGAGAGTTTTTCTATCACTTAGGTAAACGCTTGGCGGAGCAAGCCACGGAGGATGGCATTATCGTAGCGGCCTATAAGGCCAAAGTGCCGATCTATTGCCCGGCCATCGTGGATTCCTCTTATGGAATTGCCATCGCCAGCCACCGTTATTTAAAAGGAAATACTTTCCACTTTGACCTGGTTCAAGACGTGGTCGAAACCGCCCGCCTGGCCGCCGAGTCCAAGAGCACCGGCGTAATCTATTTCGGAGGCGGCACGCCCAAGAATTTCATACAGCAGACGGAAGTGACCGCGGCAATTATGAAAGCCAATGTTGCCGGCCATAAGTACGCCATGCAGGTCATCACAGACGCCGCCCACTGGGGCGGGCTTTCGGGCTGCACCTTTGAGGAAGCGCAGAGCTGGGGCAAAATCATGAAGGGCGCCTCACGCGTCACGGTGCATTGCGATTCGACTATTGCCATGCCGATGCTGGTCACCGCGCTGGCCCACCGCGCCAAGGCTATTATCAAATCTCGCCATAAGCCGGAATTTGGTTTCGGGCATGAGCTGACTATCAAAGCTTGATCGGACGCCTCCGCCGGTCCTTGAAGGGGACCATGCGCCGTAGGGCCACCTTTTGTCGATAGGCGCATCATCGGACTCCCTGAACAGTTACGTTCTTCTCAGCTCAGCAACTTTTTCATTGCGGTTTCTAATTTGTGTTTATCTCTGAGCATCCGAGGCGAATGCTTCTTCTCTTATAGGCGTGTCGCTTTCCATAGCCTATCCCTGCGCGCGACGAACACTTAAGACTTTCTAACCGCTTATTATGCGCCGGTTTTCTGCCGAAGCGTGGCCCATGGTTTTTTCTTGTTTGGGTATTAGAATGATAGTATAATTAACCGCCAACAGTGAGGAAGGGTCGCCGTGGACTTTGTCTGTTTATGAAAACAAATATCCAAAATGTCATAGAGTTGTTCATGCCCCTTTGAGGGGCTCCACGAAAAATAAATTGTCATTTTCGCCGAGGGCTTTGTTCTCGCCCAGCTCCTAAAAGGCGTAAAGCCATAACCCACGGTAAGGAGTAGCGGGAGCGAGATCGCCCGATATTGAACAGCCCGCCCGATGCGAAATTGCGGTCTTCCAATTCCCCGTCTATTTCGCATTGGTGAGGCTGATAGTGATGGATAAGTATTCGGTTCCCCGGGGAGCCGTGGAATATTACAAGCGCCCCTTTGGGGCGGGCGGGCAGCCACTGTACGCGATATCCGAGGAGTAAGTGATTTGTTGATGACGAGCCCCGCCATAACAATTAGATTCCTGGAGGGATTCTTAAATGAAACGATATAGCTTAGTATTCCTTTGTATGTTCTGCGCGGGATTGTCCATCGCGTTTGCCCAAAGTAACACGTACTACTTCCCTCAGGTGGCCAATGGACCCTACCCGGGCGGAAGCTATAAGACCACGATGATCCTGGTTAATTCGGGAACCGCAGCGGTTACTCTTACCGTTCGGGTAACCGACAATAGCGGTAACCCCATCTCCATGTTTCCCGGGCTGGACAGCGGCAGCTTTCCCCTATCGGGTGGAAGCTCGCGCGTCGTTCAATCCAATGGTCTGGGAGAATTGACTAGCGGGGCAGCCTCGATAGTCGCAACGGGCGGTCCGATCGGCGCCACGGCCATTTTTTCACAATTCGATGACAGCGGGCGGTTGCAAACCGAAGCCGGCGTCAACAGCGCGCCGTTGATGCGGTCTTTCACCATGCCGGTTGATACCAGCGGCACCTACAATACCGGCGTTGCCTTTTATAAGCCGGGAAGCGGCATCGCCAACATTACACTCAAGCTGTTCGATGAGGGCGGCGCGCCGAAAGGTGAAAAACGTCTTCCTCTGGGACAAAACGGCCACATGGCCGCGTATGTCACCAGTATTTTCGAGCCGCTGATCGGGTTCAACCGAGGATCTTTAGTGGTGACCAGCGATAATGACATATCAGCCGTGGCGTTGCGGCAGGGGAGCGGCGTGGGGCCGGTCATTACGACCCTTCCGGTCAGCACTCCACAGACTTCTTTTAACTTTCCGCAAATTGCCAATGGAGTTTATCCGGGTGGTGGTTACAAAACTTCGTTGATTTTGGTGAACTCCGGCATGACGGCGGCTGATGTAACCGTCGCTTTAACCGGCGACGACGGCCGGCCGATTTCTATGTTTCCCGATTTGGTGAGCGGACGCGACAATATACCGCCCGGCGCCACCAAGGTGTACATTTCCAACGGCGTGGGCACAGTCACATCGGGCGCCGCCGCTATCTCTTCGACGAACCCGATTGTCGCGGCGTTGATCTTTTCCCTATACGACGAGTCTTGGAACTTGCAAACCGAAGCCGGAGTGTCCGCGGCGCCCTCAATGCAGAACTTGACGATTCCAGTAGACCTGCTCCAACCCTTTAATACCGGAGTGGCCTTTTTTAAGCTCGGCGCCGGTACCGCCAATATCACCCTTCGTCTTTATGATAGCAGTGGCAGTCGCCGTGGCGAAAGAGTCATACCGCTGGGGGCCGGCGCGCACCGAGCTGATTTCGTAGACACTCTATTCCCCTCGGTGGTAGGTTTTGAAAGGGGCTCATTATCTATTGTCAGCACTGGAAACGTGGCGGCCGTGGCTCTACGTTTTGGTCAAGGCACCGTTCCGGTGTATACGACCTTGCCGGTTATTGATGGCGCCTTTACCGGCGGCGGTGGCGGAGGAAGTTCGTTTGCCGGCAGCTTTGATGGTGAATTTACCGTGGAAGGAGTTTCAGGACCGGCCGGCAAGCTCACCATGGTTATCCGTCAAAATGGAGATATGGTGACGGGCAGGCTCGGCCAAGATATCGGCGACGGCGGCTGCATTCGCAGTTACGAATTTACTGCAACTGCCGGCGGATCCAGTATTCAAGCCAGGACCACTCCGCTGGATGCCGTCAGTCCTGAAATGAATTTGAGTGCCACGATTTCCGGCGATGAGCGGCGGCTCAGCGGAAGCTTTTCTGTGCGGGGATGTGGGGGCACCCCCATTCGCGGCCAGTTTGACTTGCCCAAAGTAACAGGCACCAATCCCCCCGACTTGAATGGGACTTTCTTGGGAGGAGTGTGGAACGAATCTGATCCGCCGGAGCGCGCGTTCGTTTCTATGAGTGGCACATTGAACGGACGCAACTACGTAGTGGATCGAATTATTGTGACCACACTCATCGGCTTGGTGGAGGGGACGGCCACCGGGAGACTCAACGAAGCAGGCGATCGCATCGAAAATCTAGTCATCAGTTTGTCGACCCCGGTAGGGCCTCTGGTTTTGCGCGGCGAAGTTTCCGCCTCTGCCGATGGTAAGGTGATTTTCGGTGGATTGCAGACGGGTCCGGGTGAAATTCTCCCCCTGAAAGGAAGCACCTTTCTGCGCAAATAGTCACGGTCGGCGATTTTCTTTTAAGCCCCATCGAGGGCCGGCATTTTGTATCGCCGGCCCTCTCCTGGCAGATCTGTATCCATAGTCCGTTTGTGCTGAGATTCTTGCCAAAGATGAAATTGTGTTGAAACGGGCAAAATATTTATTGGAGGTCAGGTTTCGCCCTTTATTCATGCTGGCGTTTGACGATTTGGAAACCCCTCCAACAGGGCCTCACCCTTCTCACCACAGAGGTACAGAGTTCACGGAGGGATACGGCCGTTATACAATCTTTCTTTTGTTGTGTGAGCTTCTTCAAATCCATTTCTTGACTTCTCAGTGGCCTCTTTATCTTTGTGGTGAAATGCCGGCCGGTTTGGTTCCGTCTCGTCCGGGTTAGGATACAAGGGGGAAAAATTTACCTCGGAAATGATGTCTCTACTTGCTCGTTTGCAACTCAATTTCGAAAAACAGCAAACGCTCGGCGGTTTTCATGGCGCGAATTTGCGGGATATAAACTTTCGCGCCGGACCACATATTGGCTCCCCCATTGATTCGAAAGAACAGAAACCCTTGTTCTTCTCCATGCGGTGGCACGACGCGGTCCCCTAATTCATTGCCAAGAATGGCGAATTCGAGATCTTTCATTTTCCCCGGTCCGGGCATGCCGCGGCGGGGCGTCGGCGGAATCGGTATGGGCGCGTGTATCGGCGGTCGACGGCCGCGGGGAGACTCTCGCCGCGCCGCCTCATGGCTAATTTCTGTGGCGGAGAAGCTGCGATATTGGGCGCCGAATCGATCAATGAGTTGTATGCCGTCGGCCGTCACTCGAATCGGCTCTGAGCGGTCGTTGCGAATCGTGACCTTGACCGGAGTAATTCGGGACTCAACCAATAGCTTATGTATGGTTTTTTTGACCAGCTCCTCGTCAAGGAGAGGTTCGACGGAGATAGTCACGTCCTGTTGCGTCAGCTTGCCGGAATAGATGGGCGTTTCCCCTAAGGCCGATGATTTCAAAGACAGGGCGCTTACAATCATCCATAATCCTAAAAGTAAAAAGACGGCTCGGGATGCGTGCTTTCGCATGTCGCCATTCTAACACATATGCCTCGTAATGAGCAGCCGCGAAATGGAAGACGCGGATTATACTTTGAACGATCATAAAGTAACAGAACCGGGAGCGGTAGCGACCGGGTCGGCCCGTTGCGAAAGAGTGCGCACCCGGTCGCTACCGCTCCCGGTTCTGTAAAAGCAGGATGGTAGCGGACCTCAAGGCCTACGGGGTGGGATTTTGGCAGACGCGCGTTTCTTAGGATCGAACTTGGGACTCATATTTGGCATTGAAGAAAACGATGGGACACCCTATAATTTGTTATCGGTCGAGCAATGGAATAGAGCATTGTGTTCCGTGCGCTATTGGCGGAGACGGTGATATCTTCAATCTCGCGCCCTACAAAGTCCGGCGTCGTGCCGGCCGTTGGCGGCCCGGCGTCGGCCAAACCTCCATTGACTCTTTTCATACGGCAACCGTGAGACCAGTCTGGGGCGCATGCGTACATGGGCCGTGAGCTCGCGTGCACGGGCGCTGGGACGTTTCCCAGCGCCGACCGATGACGAAGGAAAGCGCAATGTTTCGTTTTTATACCGCCGGAGAATCCCATGGCCAATGTCTGGTGGCGATTGTGGAAGGGTTGCCTGGCGGTATGGCCGTGGATCAAAGCGCTATCAACCATGAAATGCGCCGACGCCAGCTCGGCTATGGGCGGGGCGCACGGATGAAAATAGAAAGCGACGTAGTGGAAATCCTATCCGGTGTCCGAGATGGCCGCAGCTTAGGAAGCCCAATGGCTTTGCGCATTGAAAACAAGGACTGGGAGAATTGGCAAGGGATCATGGCAGTCGAACGTAATGAGACTGTCCAGAACTTGCGCGCCGTTACAAGACCGCGGCCCGGTCATGCCGATCTGGCGGGTGCGCTAAAGTATCATACCCATGATATGCGCGACATATTGGAGAGGGCCAGCGCGCGGGAGACCGCGGCGCGCGTGGCGGTCGGCGCTCTGGCTAAACTTTTTTTGCGCGAGTTTGGCATTGAAGTTTACAGTCACGTTATCGCTATTGGCCCAGTCGCGGTGAGCGATGATCAAATGGCTTCCCTTTCTTTGATAGAATTGCAAGCGCGCGCAGAGGGCTCTATAGTTCGATGTGCCGATCCGCAAAAGTCGGCCGCTATGAAAGACGTGATCGATCAAGCCAAAGCGAACGGTGATACGGTAGGTGGTGTGTTTGAGGTAATCGCTCATGGCCTTCCCGCCGGTCTAGGGTCCCACACTCAGTGGGATCGAAAGCTTGACGGGCGATTGGCGCAGGCCCTAATGTCGATTCCCGCCATAAAGGCGGTGGCGATTGGCGACGGCATCGGGACGGCGGCTTTGCCGGGCTCGCAGGTGCACGATGAAATATTTTATGACAGCGGTCAGCAAGCCTTTTACCGAAACACCAATCGAGCGGGCGGCTTGGAAGGCGGCATTACCAATGGGTGCGACCTGCGGCTGCGCGGTTTTGTCAAGCCGATCTCGACCTTGCGGCGGGCTTTGCAATCGGTTGACGTCATAAGCAAAGCGCCATCGCCGGCAGCTTTCGAGCGTTCCGATATTTGCGTGGTTCCGGCGGCAGGGGTCGTTGGCGAGGCCATGGTCAGCCTTGTTCTAACGGAGGCCATGCTGGAGAAGTTTGGGGGCGATTCCATCGCAGAAACGCGGCGCAATGCCGATGCATACTTGGCGACTGTTCGCCAATATTAATGGCATTAGGCGCGTCATGGGTGCCTCTCGCGCTTGCCGTAGAGTTGCACATGCCCCGCGGTGGGGCGCCTCGACGAATGAAAATCAGAACCGCCTGCGGTAGCGGGCGGGTCGTCGAGGCCGCGGCGCGCCCGGTCGCTACCGCTCCCGGTTCTGTTTCGCTGGTGTTAATTTCTGAGGAGTCTATGCTGCTGCCCATTGAAAAATACGGGTCACCGGTTTTACGCACCGTGAGTGCACCGATCAAGAACATTGATGGTTACGTAGTGGCCTTAGCACAAAATATGCTGGAGACCATGTATGCCGCGCCGGGCGTCGGTCTGGCCGCGCCTCAGATCGGAGTCAATTTGCGGCTGCTTACCACGGATGTCTCTTCCGGTAAGGAGCCGCATCAGCGTATTATTATTGCCAACCCCGAAATCGTGGAAGTCGCCGGAGAGCAAAACGGCGAAGAAGGTTGCCTCAGCATTCCCGATTTTTCCGAGAAAGTCCGGCGACCGCAGCGCATCGTGGTTAAAGGAATTTCCTTAGATGAAAAAGAACTAATCATAGAAGCGGAAGACCTGCTCGCCCGTTGTTTCTGTCACGAGGTCGATCACTTGAACGGAATTTTTTTCTTGGACCATCTTAGCGCGATTAAGCGTGGGCTGATTACGCGGAAATTGAAACACCTTATTAAAGATGGAAAGTGGTAAAATGCGCCTGGCCTTTTTTGGCACACCGGAGTTTGCGATTCCTTCGCTGGCAAAACTCAGCGAGGCCGGACACCGTATCTTAATGGTAGTCAGCCAACCGGACAAACCGAGGGGCCGGGGATTAAAGGTAATAGCTACCTCAACCAAAGCATGGGCGCTCGCGCATGACATTCCGGTGTTTCAGCCGCCCAAGCTTAATACCGACGAAGTTAAGCAGAGACTGGCGGCGCTGAAGCCGGAGGTTATTGCCGTTGCGGCATACGGTAAAATCCTGCCCACTTGGATTCTCGATTTACCGCGCTATGGCGCGCTCAATGTACACGCCTCGCTGTTGCCTAAATATCGCGGCGCCGCGCCCATACCATGGGCCATAATACGCGGTGAAGGATCTTCCGGAGTCACCATCATGCAAATCGATCCGGGCATGGACACCGGGGATATTTTATTACAAAAGGCAGTGGCCATTGGACCGTATATGACCGGCGGCGAGCTGCATGATCAGCTTGCCGTTCTTGGCGCCGACTTGCTGATTCAGGCCTTAGAGGAGTTACCGCAGGGAAAACTGCACCCGATCAAGCAGGATAAGGCTTTGGCTACTATGGCCCCTATGCTTCACCGAGATGACGGCAAGATTTCCTGGAAGAACGTTGCGGGCGACATTCACAATTTGGTTAGAGGTCTATGCCCCTGGCCCGGATCCTGTACTTACTGGCAAGGTCAACCGCTGCACATTTGGAAAACCGATCTGATCTCCGTCCGCGCCCATGAGCCTGCTGCCACGTCCGGCGGTCAAATTTTAGAAATTGGGGCAGGCGGCATCGTGGTGGCTTGCGGCCAGGGCACGCTACTGCGTCTTCTTGAACTGCAGCTCCCCAGTCGTAAGCGGTTACCGGTCCATGAGTTTATCAACGGCGTTAAACTGCAAGAGGGAGACATGCTTGGCTAAGGGCCGCTTTCAGCCCTAGGCTATCAAGGCCAACCGGCAGATCAAAGATTTATGATACCTGAATTTTGCACGAGAATCACCAGGATCGTCTGGAAACAAGGCTTCAGCGTTGTTTTACGCTGATTAGCTGAGAACGCACAGTCATCGCTAAGTTACCCTCCGTGGTGATGATCGTCCGTGCAAAAATTTTTTT
>JACOSC010000149.1 GCA_016179055.1 Acidobacteriota bacterium | reverse complement strand
GTCGAGCCAGGCACTGACCGTCAGTGGGTCGCCCGGTCTGGGTAATCCGACATTCTTTTTGAGAATTTGAAAATAGCGATTGTCGCACCGGACGGTCCAATCGTTATTCACCTGGCGCTGGTGTTCGATACAAAAGACTGTCCGCAAATCCAAGCCCGGCGGCACCGGTCGATGAAAATCCACCCCGCTCTGCGGGGCACGGCGAAGCGCTTATTGTGACTATCCAAATACGTATCGATCAGAAAGTCATTGGCCGGTTCGGGCGCGTGGATCTCTGCCAACTGGAATTCTTTGACCAAGCGATCTTGATGCACGACGTTCGATCGCTCGACACGGCCCTTGGCTTGGGGCGACCGCGCCCCGATGATTTTAATTCCCAGTTTCTCATCCCGACATGGTCGGGGCCAAAATGGGTCCGCGGCCGCTCACCGCGTAACTCTTCTTCCCGCGTCGGCTCACGTGCGGTCAGGTACACGTTCTTGTGAGCCACATACAACGCCTGCGGAAGGCCATAGCGCTCGATCCAGCCCCATAAGGTCCGCATGGCCAGGTCTGTGGTCTCTTCCCCATCGATTAACGCAAAGACGGTTCCTTGCGCATCATCGACCCTATTCAGCAAACAGTATTCTTCCCCATCCCGCCCAAACCAGCGATGCGGACTGCCGTCCATTCGTACCAACTCCCCAAAGTGTTCTTTGCGCTCGCGCCACTTCCGATGCGCCGGGCGACGTCGCCGCTTCTGCCATAACCCCGCTCCGATCAGCCAGCGGCGTAACGTCTCATGATCCACAAGGTAGCCGTCCCCCGCCAATTTCTCTACCGTAAACGTCGGCTCAAATCCGTTATAGCGTTCCTGATAGCGCTCGATAATCTTCTGCTTTTCCTTCGCACCCCACGCGCGATTCGAGGTCTGACCCCGACTCCGATGCGCTAATCCCGCATCGCCTCCCTCCGCATAGCGCTCAAAGATCCGCTGCGTCTGCCGATAACTGAGGCCTAACAGTTCGGCGGCTTCCGTCATCTTCATGCGCGGCTTCTTGCTCTTGACCATCACCACTAATCGCTCTCGCTCTTTCCTACTCATTATCAGATGTCCCTCCACGATATACCTCCTTATTAGCAGGTATTATCCGCACAGGACATTTCTAATGAGTTTCACATAGGACATTATCATATAGTTACAACAGGTACTAAATTACCACTTGACTTTTCTTTCGGTAACATTCTTAAATGAGTTGACAGGCGCCGCGGGACCGGTCACGTAATCACAACAAAATTTCATCAAGAATTCACGACCGGTGACTTTAAAGTTAGCATCGCTCCGCTTAGGTTGAAGTGCTAGGCCGGCCATAAATGGCCGGACTAACGTCGACCGTCTCTATGGGGCGACCGCGGCTGAACAGTTCCAAATTATGATGCGATTACCCTGGTCGTACGGAGTTTGCCCTGATAATATTGAAAGCTTAACTCAGCCAAACAAGTTTCGACTTGCAAGACTTTACTCGGAGTTGAATGGAAACCATGCCGACAAGTAGGCCGCTTAGGAGAATGGTTAGTGAGGCGTCGTGGGCTTTATTTATTGTGATCTTGGTTTTTCTAGGTCTGACGGTTATTTCCAGCGAGCCGGCCGGCCAGTATCCGGCTTTCAATCGCTTGATGAAAGAAGCTCGGGACTGCTTGCGAACTAAGGATTACGCCGGCGCGGCGCAGAAGCTGGAAGCGGCGCTGGCGCTGACTCCATATTCCGCGATAGCTCGTGACGCCTTGGGTGTGGCGTATTCGCAGCTCGGTCAATACGAGCGGGCCATACAGAATTTCGACGTCGCCCTTCGAATCGATCCCAAGCTGAGCATGACTCATAATAATCTGGGGTACGTTTATCTGCAGCTTAATCGCCTGAAGGAAGGCGAGTCCGAATTTCGCCAAGCCATTCAAATCGATACGAACAATGACACGGCCTATACGAATCTCGGACGCCTCCTCGTTGCCAAAGGGCTCTCTCGCGAAGCCACTCAGGCTTTTCAAGCCGCGTTGCGTCGGAACCCGGGAAACACGGAGGCCCAGCAAGCCTTAGCGAAACTCACAGGAATGATGGCCTCGACCGCCACGGATTTCTTGCCGCGCACGCCGGAAACACCGATCGGCTTTAAAATCATTATTAGCGATCCGAGCAAAATATTGTACGAGGGCGGATCCATGGCTTATTATCCCCTGGGACCCACTTCCTCCTTATTAATTGAAATTGCTCCCGGTCCGTCCAGAACATTATCATTTGAAGTGTGGCTACAACCACCGTCGGTTAAAGGCCACTTGTATTGGTCTTATGTTCCTCAACCCAATGTGCCGAGGCAAGCGCCGATAGCAACGATCTCGCGAATGGCTAAGCCCGTCTCTGGTATTAGTCTGGCAACGGCGGGTTTCATGGAGCTGTCCATCTCGCCCGAAACTCGGGAATGTTTCTTGAGCGCTTCTCAGCCGGCTTATATCACGAAGGTCGCACTGGCCACGACCAGAACGCATGCCAGTGTTGAATAGACCTGTGGCCGAACGGGTGTTGCGCACGATGTCCAACAAATTATGTCCGGCGGGCGCCGATGTCGCTAACGCTTCTCAAAGGAGCTTGGGAATTGAAATAAGGTGTAATGTTACTTATAATGTTTATTTGTGAATATCATTCCTACGAGGGGCTTCTTGAATCATAAGGGAAGCTTGTTGAGATAGAACGATGGCTCCCGTACGGTTCGCATGACAAAGGCGGTGCCTGGGGAAGCCTATAGACCGATAGTTACTGGCGATCCTTGGAAAATATAATATATAGAGGAGGAAATCAAGCCATGGAAGTAAACACAGAGACGAAATTAACCGTTAGTCTTACGCCCGCGGCTATTGAGAAGGTGCGAGAGATTATGGCACAGCAGCCGGAGCCTTACGAAGGACTGCGGGTGCGTGTGATCGGAGGGGGTTGCTCCGGTTTTCAATATCAGTTGCATTTCGAAAAGGATGCCAACACGGGCGATCCGTCGTTTGATTTTAGTGGCGTGAAGGTCTTTATTGATGAGCGAAGTCTGCTCTATATCAACGGGACCGAGATTGATTTTGTCGACGGCCTGCAAGGTTCCGGTTTCAAGTTCAACAATCCTAACGTAAAAGGAAGTTGTGGGTGCGGGGAATCTTTCACCGTATAAACCCAAGTGTACTTTCGAGAACGGTTGAAAGCATGGCCGCCCTGCCGATTGGTAATAGTTTGCTTTGATAGAGCGCCTCTACTAAGCATCAATCAGGCACGCTTTTTCGGATCGCGAGGGCACGCGGGAAGTTTACTCATGCTGGTAGGTCTGTTCTCCATTCGCATGGTTATTTCTATGGAAACGCTCAATCCCGGCACTGTGGCGCCCGCGTTTGAACTGGTCGGGACCGATGGGGAAAGCTACACCAGTCTTAAGCGGCCTGGTGAAGCGCTGTTGCTGGCGGTATTTTTTAAGGTTAGTTGTCCGACCAGTCAATATACGTTGCCTTTTATCCAAAGAATCTTTCAAAATTATTCGGCGCATGAGAAATTGCAGATCTATGGGATATCCCAGGATAACCGGGATGATACCCAAGCTTTTGCGCAAGAGTTTGGTCTGAGCTTCCCGCTCTTGCTGGATACGAGTGATTACGCCGTGTCGTCACAATATCGGCTTACGCATGTGCCATCATCCTTCCTGATCGACGGGATGGGCCGGCTTCGATTCAGCAGCGTGGGCTTTTGGAAAGCAGACTGGCTGCGTGTCACAGTCGAAATCTCTCAGTTCCTGGGCGTACCGGAGAAGTCGATCTTCCGGGTCGATGAGGATATACCGGATCATCGGTATGGGTGAGGCAGTAAGAGCCCATCTTGGTAAGGTGGACATTATCGCGTTGTGTCGCAAGCAATGCTATAGCCGCTACCTATGTGGATACGTTGCCTTTTGACAACGTGATGGACTGCTGCCCCTGATACTTTCCCTTTCTATCCCGATACGACAACCGACAGGCGCCGTCCGTTTGAAAGAATACAAGCTGACCAATGCCGGCGTTAGCCATGATCCGAACAGGAATTGGCGCGGTGTTAGAGATGGAGACCGTCAAGAATCCCTCCCACTCCGGCTCCAAGGGCGTGACATTTACGATGACTCCACAACGGGCGTATGTGGATTTGCCTATGCACAACGCCAACACTTCCCGCGGTATACGAAAATACTCTAAGGAACGCGCGAGAACAAAGGCGCCAGGCGGTATGACGCAAATGTCTTCTTCACTCTCCAGGAAAAGGGACGGCTCGATATTCGTTGGATCCATGATACCGCCGTCGGACGTCGCCGGAAGAACCAGTCTACGAAACTGCTTGGCAATGCGAAAATCGTAACCATACGATGATAGCCCATAGGAAATTCCAAGGTCAGTAATCTGTTCCTCAGCAAATGGATCAATCATACCATGGCGCAAGGCCATTCGCTTGATCCACCAGTCGGATTTTACACTCATGAAGAGCAGCCTCCTTTGAAAATACCTGGGAGCGCCGGCATCCCTGCCGGCGACTCCTGTTGCGGACCGCGTACACCCTTGTCGGCAAGGAAGCCGGCGCTCCCAGATCGGCGCATCATTCGATATCCTGCGCGTACAATGCCGGGCTGGTGGCGGTCAGCGGCGCGCATAAACAGGCGGGAACCTTACGCGTCAGCGGATAGACATAGACCTGTTTGGGAGAGCGACCGTGCGCGGCATGGGCGCGGTCCATACGTCCCCGCCCGGTGGTCACTCCCAAATGAAGCCAATTGGAGGCTCGGTAGCATGTGCCGCTAAAACGCGCGGCATCAACCAAAGTTTCCAGGAGTAGCGGCCGATAACCATAGCGAGTCTCCCAATCGTCGGGCAGCCGGCGCGCGCAGTGCGAGAGAATCTTGCTAGCCAACCCCTTGACACGCACCCAGGGCAGAATCAGGAAACGACTGTTGTTGACGATCCACGGCAAGTTGCGCGCTCTTTGCTCGGGCGTCCAGCCGATCCACCGATCGCGCGCCGCCATCTTCCAGGCCGGTGAGGACCACAGCATACAGGCCAGCACCTGATCGGAACACGGCCCCGAGCGGACCAGGTAGCGGAGAGTGGCGCCGACCGGCACACGGTATCCTAAGTAATGATAACGGTCGATCAACTCCCGCCACAGTTGACTGGTTCCTGTAGGTCCGGGTTCGACCACTTCCAGACGCAACGGCTCAAAGGCGCCGGCCGAGCCGACGATTTCCGGTTGCACATCGCTGGCCTTACTCCGCGTCACGCGGCGCGGTCCACGCCCACCCAGCGCGCGTACCGGCGGCAAGCGCAAGTGGCCCTGTTGTTCAAGGCGCTCGAGCATCAGCCGGCACTCGTGATTCTTCAAACGGCCGGTGGGGCGCTTCCATTCGAGCAGTTCACACACGGTGCGGGAAATCTCAGTTACGCTGAGGCCGGCACACTGTAGGACAACCTCGGCGATCATCTCCAGCTCTTCCAGCGCGAAGGTTCGACCACAAAACGTCAACGACAAAGGCATGGTCATAAGCATTTACTCCCGTATTGCGGAATCATAGAATATCAGAAATGCGCGTGTCTGGGAAAGCAGGCTTTGTCGCCAAACCCAGCGACCCGCCGATCAGCCCCACGCCACAAATCGTAATGCGTGCGAAAGGAGGTCTATAAGCCTCGTTGCAAGCTAATTCAATCTATGTAACTACTCAGCCGGAGCTCCTTAGCCCCGTAGGGGCGGCATGTTTATAGCCAGAAGCCATTGAATAAGTGTCAAGCTCCATAGGAGCGACATGTACAGAGCCTTTATTATCAAAGCCTACACATGTCGCTCCTACGGAGCTTGACTGTTTTGGAATCCTAGTTACTATAAACATGCCGCCCCTACGGGGCTAAGAAGCATGATTGAATAGTTACTAATCTATTTGAAATGTAACTAATCAGGCATACAATAGTCATGTGTCGGAAGCCCCAACAGACTTGCAATAGGCCTTCCCTTCTCATGCCGGCTTATGAATGCAGACCTCCTGAATAGTTACGACCGACTAATAAACTACGCGGCCAATGACCGGGGCCATACGCCGTAGCTCGCCCATTAACGTTGTGAATTGTTCGGGAAACAACGACTGGGCGCCGTCCGATAGCGCATGGTCCGGATCGTGATGGACTTCGAGCATCAATCCATCCGCTCCCGCCGCCAGCGCCGCCCGTGCCATGGGAATCACCTTGTCCCGCCGGCCCGTGCCATGGCTTGGGTCGACGACAATCGGCAAATGACTAAGGCTGTGCACGACCGGTACGGCCAAAAGGTCCAGTGTGTTGCGCGTGAGGTTTTCGAAGGTACGTATACCGCGCTCGCACAAAATAACCTCGTGATTGCCACCCGTCATGATGTATTCGGCGGAAAGCAACCACTCTTCAATGGTCGCCGCCATGCCGCGTTTGAGCATAACCGGTTTGCGCACCTGGCCAAGCTGCTTCAGCAAAGTATAGTTTTGCATGTTGCGTGCGCCGACTTGCAGTATGTCGACATAGTCCAGCATCATGGGAATCTGGGTTTGATCCATGACCTCGGAAATAACCAGCATCTTGTTCGCATCGGCGGCCTCGCGCAAATAGCGCAGGCCCTCCTCGCCGAGGCCTTGGAAACTGTATGGCGACGTGCGCGGCTTGAATGCTCCGCCGCGCAAGACCCGCGCCCCGGCGGCTCGTACCTTTCCGGCGATCGTAAGGACTTGCTCGCGGTTCTCTACCGAGCAGGGGCCCGCCATGATCATCACTTCCTTGCGGCCAATGACGAGTCCGCTCCCGTTGCGACTGTTACTGGGGACGATAATGGTTGTTTCCTCGGGTTTGAAGGAACGATGGCTCAGCTTGAACGGCTGCGTGATTCGCACGACCTCCGCCACGCCCTCCAGCAATTCGTAACTCCGATGGTCGACGATTTTACCGCCGACGGCGCCCAGTACGGTTCGCTCCACGCCCGTGGACCTATGAACATCGAAGCCTTGCTCCGTCAGCCGCTCGATAACTTTGGCAATTTGAGCTTCGTCGGCCTCTCTACACATAACAACTACCATGGAATTACCTCGCTAGATGTCTTGTAGTTCAAATGGTGATGCCCATGAGAAAAGTTTTCGTGAGCGAATCCAATACGGTCTACGCAACCCCGCCACAAACGAATTTTCGATCATTGAACAGTGGTCCAGGTTTGCAGCCTGTGTCCGTCGTTTCCTATAGCAATACTACTGAAGGCTCTCAGGCTGTAGGCCTGAACGCCTGGAGTTTGAACATTTGCCGCAGGCCATGCGATACCCCGTCATAGTCCGAAGCTTGTTCTCGTAGCTCCGCTGAAAATAACTCTCGTAAAACAGAACCGGGAGCGGTAGCGACCGGGTATGTCTCACCCCGGCCTACCCGGCTCGGCCACCCGGTCGATCGGGATAGAAACTGAGCGCACAGCACCGTAGGAAGAGAGTTTCCAGCTCCGCCGCTTTCGCTTTGGCGAGTG
>JACOSC010000148.1 GCA_016179055.1 Acidobacteriota bacterium | reverse complement strand
TGGGTCGTTCACCTCCTGTTGCTTCCCACCCCACCTCGCGGTGGATGCAGTTACATTTGGTTACAGGCCGGAGAGCGTTTACCTGGAGAGGACTTGCACCTCTCTGGCCATGCCTACTCTTAGGCGCACTAGGCCGGCCTTTAATGGCCGGCGCCCCAGGCGGGCGCCACTACCGTAGTTCGTATATCGTACTGGTCAATCAGAGCGGCAGGGACGGGCTCCATGAAGGAATAATTCAAGCGGGCGCCGCCGGCGGCGCCGTTCCACGTGCCGAAGGCATGGACGAGTTAGGCCACGACGGCGGCCCACACGCCGGCCACTGGCGGTATGACCCGGTATCCAAGAGGCAGTGCGGCTAACCCGGCGCTCACACCGGCGCCCCCCGCTTCATTCATCCGAGCGGATCCACCGAATGCGCAGAACGGATCCAGCGCGTCCGGGATAATGGGGAGCCAGAAGAATTGATTATGGGTGCCGGCGGCGGCATTGAAGCACCAAACCAGCTTACTCTTTCGTTGCGTATAGGCGAAACTGCTGGCCGCTAAGACGCCGCTGAACATCAGCACCAATGCCAATCGGATTACCTTATTGTTTCTAAACATACGGCCTCCTTACTATCTTTCTGCGAGCCACTGTGGCCCTTTTGATGAAGCAAAACGTCAATCCACAGTGGCCTGCGGGCCCGTGGTTACCCAAGTTAAGTTTCTGCGAGCAGCCTTTTTGTTTTTCACTGCCATCTGTTGCTTTTTGTCGTTGAAGCCCCGTGGAGGTTACAAAATTTTCTTGCCGGAAGGCGGAAGAGAGTTCACGCCGGAAGGAGATGCGGTATCAGCAGTCACGGTTTGCGCACCACTTCTGGCGATGGCAGTTCGAAATTGGCGCAGGGGGCGGGCCAGGAGCCAATTATTGAGATGGTGGACTCAAGGTCGGCAATCTCTTCTGTCGCGCCGGCGAGTATGGGTTCCCCATTTCTAGCCCACCTCGCCCTGCATCCTTTTATGTTATAATCCTTCCCCTAAGCGAGGGAATCAATCCATGAGCGCAACCAGCGAGCTCGTCAAACAACACGGGTTGTCGGATGAAGAATATCGTCGGATAATACACCTCCTTGGCCGTGAACCGAACCTGCTCGAATTGGGGATTTTTTCGGTGATGTGGTCGGAGCACTGCAGCTATAAGAGTTCGCGCGCCCATCTCAAAAAACTGCCCACCCAAGGCGCCTGTGTCTTGCAAGGTCCCGGTGAGAATGCCGGCGTGGTGAGCCTCGGCGATGATCTGGCAATCGTTTTCAAGATTGAATCTCACAATCATCCCTCCTATATAGAACCTTACCAAGGTGCGGCTACCGGTGTCGGCGGAATCATTCGCGACATCTTCACCATGGGAGCTAGACCGATTGCCTTGATGGACGCGCTGCATTTCGGTCCCCTGGACAAGCCCAAGAACCGCTCCCTCATGGAGGGAGTGGTAGCCGGAGTGGGCGGCTACGGCAATGCCATTGGCATACCGACCGTAGGAGGCGAGACCATCTTCGCCGAAGGGTACTCGAAGAATCCCATCATCAATGTCTTCTGTCTGGGTCTCGCCAAGCGCGATCAGCTTTTCTTCGGCCGCGCCGAAGGAATCGGAAATCCGGTAATCTATGTGGGCGCCAAGACCGGCCGCGACGGCATTCATGGCGCCACCATGGCCTCGGCCGAATTTAGCGAGGCGATCCACGAGAAGCGACCCAATGTTCAGATCGGCGATCCCTTCCTGGAGAAACTCCTGCTCGAGGCCTGCCTGGAGGCCATGCAAGCCGGATTGATTGTCGGCATACAGGACATGGGCGCGGCGGGACTGACGTCGTCCAGTTGCGAAATGGGAGCTCGATCCGGAACCGGCGTCGAGATTGAGCTCAGCCGTGTGCCGCAGCGGGAAACCGGCATGACCCCTTATGAAATCATGCTGTCCGAATCGCAAGAGCGTATGTTGCTCGTCGCCGAGCGTGGCCAAGAAGAGGCGATTGTAAAAGTCTTCCGCAAATGGGACCTGGACGCGGTCGTTATCGGGAACGTAACCGACGACGGGTTGCTGCGCCTGCGCCATCAGGGCTCCACGGTGGCAGAGATCCCTAACCGCGCCCTAACCAATGAAGCCCCGGTCTACCAACGTCCCATGCGCCGGCCGGACTATCTCACGGCGGCGAATTCTCCGGCTGAAGAAGGTGTTATTCTGCCTGTAGATTTCAACGCGGCGTTACAACGGCTGCTCGGCGCTTACAACCTGTCGGATAAGCGATGGGTCTACGAGCAATACGACTATATGGTTCGCACGAACACGATGGCGCCGCCGGGGGGCGATGCCGCGGTATTGCGCATAAAGGAGACCGACCGCGCCATCGCCATGAGTTTGGACGGCAATCCCCGCCACTGTTATTTGAACCCGCGGCTGGGCGCCATGCAGGCGGTGGCGGAAAGCGCACGCAATGTCGTCTGCGCCGGCGCCACCCCACTGGCGATTACCAACTGCCTCAATTTTGGAAATCCTGAGAACCCGGACGTCATGTGGCAATTCAGCGAAACCGTGGACGGTTTGGCTGAGGCCTGCCGCGCCTTTAATACTCCGGTTACCGGAGGCAACGTGAGCTTTTACAATGAAACGTTGGGTCACGGCATATACCCGACGCCGGTCATCGGCATGGTTGGGATGATTGAACGGCTCAGCTTTGTCACCACGCCGTGGTTTAAAGATGAAGGTGATGTCATACTGCTCTTAGGAGAGAATACGGAAGAGCTGGGTGGGTCTGAATATCTTGCAACTCTGTATGATATTAAGTTGGGACCGCTTCCGCGACTTAGCCTGGAACGAGAGTTGGCCGTGCAGAAAGCGTGTATGGCGGCGATACGAAGCGGGGTGGTCAAATCGGCGCACGACGTTTCGGAGGGCGGGCTCGCCGTGGCGCTGGCCGAGTGCTGTTTTTCCGGGGGTCGCCAACCCATCGGCTGCGAAATCCGCTTAATTGAAAACACCAGACCCGATGCGGTCTTGTTTGGGGAGGCGCCATCCCGCATTGTTCTTTCCATACGGGAGGCGGATGCACAGGGGCTGCGAGAAATCGCGGCCCGTCATAAAGCGCCGCTGACCGAGATCGGGAGAGTCGGCGGCGAGGATTTCAAGATCTGCATTAATCAAGCCTTGATCATCGCGCGGCCGATCGCGCAGTTGAAGGAATCTTGGGAGAACCCGCTCCCGCAAAGCGTGCAAGTGGCAAAGTCCTAGAGGTCTTGTACATCAGGCGTTGTTTCTACTAGCATATGTGCGCGGGCGTGATTTCGGTACGATGTAAGCTCCGTAGATAATGCCAAATGGCATCTCCATACCATTTGTCACTATCGTCATTTGTGCCAAATGTCAATTATTTGAACTCATTTATTGGTTAATTGCCATTTGGCACTAATATAGGAGCGATATGTTTATAGCAGAGGCTGCTAACTTTAAGACCTTAGCCCCGTGGGGGCGCCATGTGAACCACCACGACCGACCTCATGTCGCTCCTAAGGAGCTTGAGGCCTCCTTCTGGGTACACTTGGCTATAAGCATGTCGCCCCGACCTTGTCGGGGCTGATAATGATCCTGATCTGATGATAATTGCCATCTAGTCGAGTACATCATACGGAAATCACAACCATTTGCGGCCGGCGCGTTCTTGCAGGTCAAGATTTGGCGACCGACTACGCACAACTGACAGCGAGACGTTGGGCATAGCTACGTATAATTAAGATATGTTACCGGACAAACTAAAAGAGGAATGCGGAGTATTTGGCGTTTTCGGCCATCCCGAGGCGGCGCGGTTAGTCTACCTGGGCCTGTACGCGCTCCAGCATCGCGGGCAGGAGGCGGCCGGAATCTGCAGCTCGGATGGACAGACGCTGTATGTCGAGCGCGGCACCGGGTACGTGGCCGATGTATTTGGAGAGCCGCGGTTGGATCGGTTACGCGGGGAGGCGGCGATTGGCCACGTCCGCTACTCGACGGCCGGCGACAGCAGCTTAAATAATGCGCAACCGATTCTCATCAGCGGCGGCCAAGGGCGGTTGGCGCTTTGTCACAACGGAAACTTAACTGGGGTAACGGAGTTGCGAAGCTCGCTGGCCGCAGCGGGCGCGGTTTTTCACTCAACCAGCGATAGCGAGCTCATACTACATTTGATCTCACGATCCAAAGAAACGGAGTTGGAGCGTGCGGTTGTCGATGCCCTGCAAGGCGTGAGCGGAGCTTATTCTCTGCTTATTCAGAAAGCCGATTGCATGATCGCGGTGCGGGACCCTTTGGGCTTTCGCCCGTTGTGTTTGGGGCGACTTAACCATAAGAGCCAGGCCTGGGTCGTGGCGTCCGAGACGTGCGCCCTGGACTTAATCAACGCCGAATATATAAGGGACATCGAGCCGGGCGAGATGATTCTATTGGACCGCCACGGCCTGCGCTCGATCCAATTTGCGCCCGGCGATGCGCCGGCCTTTTGCTCGTTTGAACATATTTACTTTTCCCGTCCCGATAGCCGTGTATTTGGCCGCAGTGTGATGTTAAGCCGCCAGGCTCTCGGCCGCGTATTGGCCAAAGAAGCCCCGGCCGATGCCGACGTCGTCGTTCCGATCCCGGATTCCGGAGTGCCCGCGGGCGCCGGTTATGCCGCGGCCTCCGGGTTGCCCATCGAGTTTGGGCTGATCAGGAATCACTACGTGGGCCGCACCTTTATCGAGCCGAAGCAGTCTATACGTAATTTTGGCGTAAAGGTCAAACTCAACCCTGTACGCGAACTGCTGCAAAATCGTCGAGTGGTTTTAGTCGATGATTCCATCGTGCGCGGGACCACTAGTCGTAAGATTGTACAAATGGTGCGAGCGGCCGGCGCCCGTGAAGTGCATATGCGAATTAGCTCGCCGCCCATCATATCGCCCTGCTATTACGGTATCGACACGCCGACGCGCGCCGAGTTGATCGCGGCTAATCATTCCGTAGATGAGGTCCGCCGCTATATTGATGCGGATAGTTTGGCCTATCTTAGTCATGAGGGACTGATGTGCGCTTTGGAGGACAATAATCGTAAGTATTGCACTTCCTGCTTCTCGGGCAAGTACCCATCGAAAATCAATTGATGGCAGAAGGCGGTAGTGGTGTAAAAGTGGGGGGGGGATTTTTCCCAATTTCAAATTCTATCGGGGTTGCAAAATCATGAAGTTCATACCAGCATTAATCGTATCCTATTATAAAATATAGTTTTATTAACGAAATGTTCCTTAAATGGTGACGGAAATAGGCTTGCCATAGCAAAACAACAATGATAGAATAGTTTTCAAGTTGCGACGAAACAAGGGAATATTTTATACTTCCCTCAGATAGGTAAAAGCTGTGGAAAAAAAACAAAAGAAAACAGGAAAATTAACGACCCCATGCTCCATTCCAGTGATTTTTATCAAAGAGCAAGATATGGTTGTTGCTTATTCACCAGTCTTAGATCTTTCCACCTGTGGAGAATCCTTTGAAGAAGCCCGGCAAAATTTTGCGGAAGCTCTTGATATTTTTTTTAGGGAATGTATTAAAAAGGGAACCCTAGATAGAGTGCTTAAATCCTTCGGCTGGCAAAAAAATTTAAGCGCACGCGCGGCTCAATGGACCCCACCCAATGTTATCGGTCAAGATCGTCTTTCCGTTAACCTATCCTTGGCTACCTGATGGCTGGTTTATCACCCATTCACCATAAGAAATTGGAAAAGTTCGCTAAATCAGTTGGCTGTAGGTTTGAGCGTCAGGAGGGGAGTCATTGTGTCTACTGGCGGGCCGATCAACTTCGGCCCGTTATAATTCCAAAATACAAACGTGTGCCTGTTTTTATTATTCGTAATATTCTACGACAGCTAAACATATCGGTAGAAGAATATCTGCGAATATTGCAAGACACTTAATAAAGCAGGAGTGAAAAGAACCAACACACTTTTACACCACTACCCAGGAGGCGGAGTATGGCGATGGACAATTCCGCAGTCCGTAGGCGTGAGGGTCGCTTGCCATGAACCTACGCTTTTTTAAAGCAGCCTTGGCCGTTGGCGTGACTATGATCGCGGTCGGGCTGTATTGGAAAACCATGGCTCCAACGGCCACTCTCGTGGATAGCGGAGAGCTCATCACCGCCTGTGCCCGGCTCGATATGGGCCATCCGCCGGGCTTTCCTCTTTACATTCTGGTCGGTTGGTTGTTTTCCCATTGGCCATGGGGAAGCGTGGCGACGCGTTTAAACTTCATGTCGGCCCTTTTCGGCGCCGTGGCCGCTGGGGCGGTGTTTTATCTCGCCGCCTACACGTTGGAATTGAAACCCGCGCCGGCACGTCGAGCTATGTCAAAGGCGCTACGCAAAATCCATAAGGGGTCCGTCGACCCTCTCGCCCACCCAAAGAATCAAAGCAGGCCGGGAAGCCCCCTTTGGGAGGTTGCCTGGCCGGCGGCTGTCGCCGCATTGACCTTGGTTGGATCGAACACGTTATGGTCCTATTCAACCGTCACGGAAGTTTATACGCTAAACACCTTTCTGTTGGCCCTGATCCTATGCTTCGTGTTGCGCTGCTGGGGTGACCCGAATCCCGGCGAGGAAGCGCGTTATGGGTATACTCTGGCGCGCCGTCTCTTTCTCGCGGCCCTGGTCTTTGGTCTGGCGCTCGGAGTGCACCATGTATCCGTAGCCTTTCTGGCCGCCGGCATTCTTTACTTACTCATTACTCAACGACGGTATTTGCTTAAACCGGTCGTCGTGTTGAAATCCGCCGGTTGGCTTTTGCTCGGTTCCTTGGTTTACCTCTATCTGCCGCTGCGCGCCGCGCAAAAACCGCTGCTCAATTGGGGCAATCCCAATACGTTCGAGCGCGTGATTTGGCACATCACCGGCAAGCAGTATCGCGTCAATTTGGTTTCGACTTCGCTGGAGCGCGCCATGGAGCGGCTGGTAAGCTTTTTCCAGTTATGGATGGCGGAATTCACCTGGGTCGGTTTTATATTGATCGGGATCGGATTGGTCATTTTGTGGCGCTCGCAGCGCCGTCTTTTTTGGTTTGTCATGCTGATCATGTTGTTTAATCTGGCTTGGACCACCTTTTACGACATTGCCGAGGATAACGAAGCCTACGGTCTTCCCATTTTTGTTCTCTCGGCGATTGGCCTGGCATGGGGATTGCGATGGTTGGTTCGTGAGGTTACGCACCGGTGGACGATCTCCGCACCGGTCGTCTCACTACTTCTTCTGCTGTTGCCGGCCGCCACCATTGCTCTGCATTATACGCGCAACGACCACAGCCGGTATTATGTGGCGTACGACTACGTGCACAACGCGCTGGACAATGTGGAAGCGAATGCCCTCCTGCTCACGCTCGACTGGCACCTCTACTCGCCCATGCTGTACTACCAACATGTGGAAAAACTCCGCCCGGACGTGGCCGTGATCGACGTCAATTTACTGCGCCGCTCCTGGTATATGAATTATTTGCGGCGGCAATATCCCTGGCTGATTGAGGCCGCTGCCGACGATGTCCAAGCGTACCTCGCGGACTTGGATCGGTTTGAACATGACCAGCCTTACAATCCCAACAGTATTCAAACCAAGTTTCTTGACATGATCAACCATTTCATACGAATTGGCATGATGAGTCGGCCGGTATACACAACGCTCAGCGTGCAGAGCGAGCCGCAAATTGCTCACCGGCTCTTTTGGGTTCCGCAGGGCGTCGTGTTCCGACTTTACCGATTGAAGCCGGAGTTTGTGGCGCCGGGCGAGCATCAGAAGCTTCGCCGGCGCGGGCTAACCGACGGCGCCGCGCCGCTGGATGACGTAGCCCAACGGATTCGTAGCGATTATGCCAGGATGATCACGAACCGCGGCATTTACCTCACCCTGTATGATCGCCATGAAGAAGCGCTTGCTTATTATAAACAAGCCTGGTCGGTTGATCCCCGCGTGCTGGATACTCCTTGGAAAATGGCGCTAAGCTACAAGGCGCTGGGTCGCCCTAACGAAGCAAGGGAGGCCTATCAAGCCGCTCTGAGTTTAGACCCCGACAACCGGAATCTGCAAGCCGAATACCGCGCCCTCAAATAGACGTCCCGCCATGAGCCCACGGCTACTCTTCGCCGGCGTTTTAGCCTTATGAAAACAGAACCGCCTGCGGTAGCGGGCGGGTGGCCGAGCCGTGTAGGCCGCGCCACATTCGTTTGCTACCGCAACCGGTACTGTTTTCAGAGGAGTTGTACATGCCCCTTTGGGGGGGCACCACGAACAATTAAAATCAGAACGACGCCCTGGGAGCGCCGGCATCTTGCCGGCAGACCCGTGCTCGGGCTCGGATGAGGCCGGCTGGAAGCCGGCGCTCCCAGGTATTTTCAAGGGAGTCTGCACTGACGTAGAACCCTGAGCGGTTGCGCCCGCGTAATCTCCGTAGGGCACATAGACCTAGTCGCTGCTCGCGCCACATGGCTTACGAGCCTAACGTTCCGCGTCGGCGGCGGGGGAATGAAATAAAAGTTCCGAAACAGAATCAGGTTCGTCACCACGATGTGGCTAATTTCACGGAAAGCGTCCTGCCCCGTCCGCTGCACGCGGCTGTTGGGCGACTTTTAGGATGATGACTCTGTAAGTATCTTCGTGACTTCTGCTTTGAGTGTGGGTAGGTCTTCAGTAGCCGTCAACCACACTGTTTCAATGTCTACCCCAAAGTAATCATGGATAAGCTTGTCACGCATTCCAGAAATATCTTCCCAGGGAATGTGAGCGTATTGAGCTAGCAACTTATTTGAAAGGCGTTTGGTGGCGTCACCGATGATCTCGTCTTGCCGAATTACACCATCCTGAATTAAGGTGTTTTGCTTGAACGCTGATTCGTTTATATCTTCCAGATAAAATTCGACTTTGGTGATAGCGTCCAGAATATGCTGGAGATACACAGTCTCATCAGGCTTCATAGATAACTTTCAAGTCACACATAATTCTGTCTCGAAGATAGGGGCTGATGGCGGCTACTGTAAGCAAGTCCACTTTCCTCCCCAAGGCCATCGAGAGTTTTCTTTCGAGTGTGACTAGCGCCAGCAGTCTCTCGCGTCGAGAGAACTCCACCAACAAATCAAGATCACTTTGTTGAGTGGATTCGCCACGTGCCATTGAGCCGAAAATGCTCATCTTCGCTACGTCATTTTGGCGGCACAGCTCAATCAACTTATTGGTATCAAAAGGAAGCGCGACCATATGTACGCTCATATTGTGGAATTATACGGCAATGTGATAAACCTGCTTGCTGGTGTAGTGCGACGGAGCGGCCTAACGATCAAGCTCACCGGCGGCGCGTTTTGCCGTCCGGTGCAGCGACTTGTTAGGCGTTTTACATTATTTCATGCTTGAGAGTTGTCGTGTACATAAAACAATTCCAAGGGCTTAAAACCGTATTCAAACTTCCATAAGCCATAAGCAACAAATCGATGAAAACCATTGCCGATATAAATTTTATGTTGCCCATGACTATCATCGTAGTGATTCCCCGGGTGGGCAAGTTCTCTCTGATTACACACAAAGAGAAAATCCGCTTTAAGCGTTAAATGGTCGGTGTGAAAAAAACGGGCTTTCTGGTCCATTATTTTCTTTGTACATTCAGGAAATCTTGAAATCGGAACATAATCCTCAACATAACTTCTATAACTTCTTATGACATTGTTAAACTGCTCGCCACCGACTTTAACTGGCCTGTCAGGCTCACAATCAGGCTCTTATTCAACAGCATGATGTGGTAATATCAAATTTCTTAGTCCTTGTTCGTTTATAGTTCCCATAAAAAATTCTAGGTCATGATTCTCAGCATCTTGAAGCGTCTTGAGAATTTGCACTTCCGTTTGATCAATTCCCGGACGTTCTTTTGCATGGATTTCGAATTCTTCAAAAAAAACTGTTCTGTTGATTGGCCGCAAATTGTCAAAGTAAATTTTCATTTCAGGTTCTCGTATTTATCTCAATGAACGACGCTTGGATTTCTTCAGCCTAACTAGTGTTTATCAGGTTTCGGAATAAAATTCCGACCCGATTTTCCTTCCGAATAAAATTCCCGTCTTAGCCTGTCACAGAGTATCGGCAGGACTCCAGCTTCTCCGGCCACCGCGCTTTAGGACGTGCGTATAGATTATCGTCGTTTTAACATCCTTGGAGCCGATCCATTCCTGTATCGGCCGAATGTCGTAGCCGTTCTCTAGCCCGTGTATCGCCAAGGAATGCCGAAATGTGTGGGATGTAGCAGGCTTGGCGATTCCATCTAGTTCCTTACCCCAAGTACCGCAACGGGCGACTGATCTTTTGTCCTTACGCCGCAAACTGATTCTATCAAAGGACTCCATGGAATTCAACCTGGCCTGCCCATCGGCACGTGCCGGTCAGGCGTCACCTTTGTTGCGGCCCTTTTTGCCGCATCGGCTTGAACGCACTGTTTGAGACTTTTTGAATTGCGCGGCATAAAGATCAAGGAGCTTGCGAATCATGACTTGGTACGAGGTGTGACTCTTTTTCGCTTCATTTTTGAAGAACTCGATGCTCGCCTTGCTAAGCGACTTGGTTACCTTGATGTTTTCCTCTTTGAACACCAAGCTTTCCGGCGGAGGGAGAAAGTCGTTGACTACGCGCACCTTACCAATAGGCTGGTCCGTGTATTTAATTTTGCTCTTCATAGATTTTCTTGCCTTTTCGCCAATATCCGTCGCCTATAAGTCTGATGACGCCGTCGCGGTAGGTGAACTGGACCGTGAGAACTTCGGGACCGATCCTCCCAAAGCAGTAGTAGCGCTTTTCGGTCTGACTATGCTCCAAATCTTCGGCAATGACTCGTCTTGGATCGGCAAACGCCTATTGCGCCAACTCAAACGAGACCCCGTGCTTTTTTAGGTTCTCGTTGTTTTTATTTTTGTCCCACTCAAAGCGCGCCTTTGACATGGATGAATCATAGCAGAAACCCGGGGCATGCCCATAGAGTAAGCCATACGAATATGTGGGTATGGTGAGTCCCTAACGGCAGAAATCAGCGACGCTGCTTTTTAGCGTCCGCGGGAGTGAATGGTTATCTATTATAATACCTGAATTTTGCACGACAAGGAGGTTTCTCTAACAAATGATCCATTTTTGTCCGGCTCTGCTTGTTCGCGCGGATCCGTGCAAAAAAATTTTTGCACGGACGATCATCACCACGGAGGGTAACTTAGCGATGAC
>JACOSC010000052.1 GCA_016179055.1 Acidobacteriota bacterium | reverse complement strand
TGATGGTGTACGCCGAAACGTTCCCGGGACCGATGCCGCCGCAGGCACCACCTCCGCAGTTCGCGACATAGGCAAATCGGCCCGTGGGGTCCACCGTCACCGAGTCAGGAGCCGATCCCGCCGAGAAGGGCGAGCCGGCAATCGGCGTCAGCGCTCCCGTGGTCCCGTCGATGGTGTACGCCCAAACATCCCCGGCACCGACACCGCCACAGTCAGGTGTACCTCCGCAGTTCGCCTCGTAGGCGAATTGGCCCGTGGGGTCCACCGTCACCGAGAGCGGACGCGATCCCGCCGGGAAGGGTGAGCTGGCGATCTGGGTCAGTGCGCCGGTCGCGGGATCGATGGTGTACGCCGAAACGTTGTCGGATCCCCTATTCGCGACGTAGGCGAATCGCCCCGTGGGGTCGACGGTCACCGAGCTAGGACTCGTTCCCGCCGGGAAGGGGGAGCCGTCAACCGGCGTCAGCACCCCCGTGGTCCCATCGATCGTGTACGCCGAAACGCTCCCGAGACGGCGCAAATTATTGTTCGCCACGTAGGCAAACTGGCTCGTGGGGTCCACATTCACCGAGTGAGGACTGACTCCCGTCGGGAAGGGGGAGCCGTCAACCGGCGTCAGCGCCCCCGTGGTCCCGTCAATGGTGTACGCCGAAACGTTGTCGGAAAATTGATTCGCCACGTAGGCGAATTGGCCCGTGGGGTCCACCGTCACCGAGATAGGGTGCGATCCCGCCGAGAAGGGCGAGCCGGGAACCGCTGTCAGTGCCCCCGTGGCCCCGTTGATCGTGTACCCCGAAACATTGTTGGAACCGTGATTCGCCACGTAGGCAAAACCGAGAGCACTCCCAACCGGAATAATGGTGAACTTTGTTAAGGAAAACCAAAGGCCACCCCTCTCTGGATCCGGGATGTCCGGAGACGCATTCCCATCGCCATCATAGATCTTCAACCATAAGGCATACTCCACAACCATAAGGCATACTCCACACATTCCTCCAATGGCGCTCCAACCACTTGGCCATTCCAGGTAATGCTGAACGTGTTCTCCCAAGGAAGGCGGGTTAAATCGGCAGCGGGAGTAGCCACAAGCTGTCGGGAGAGTCGATCCCAGGTCTCTCCGCGTGCCACAATCGACTGTTCCGTTCCCTCGATAGGGATGTTGTCCGGGTCGAGCTGGACGACTTTGAGGCTGATTGGCACGTTTTGAGTGCGATTTTCTAAGGCTTTGAACGTAATGGTGGTACCTTGCGTACGAGTGAACCCTGCTCTGGATAATCGAAAATCCCGTAACAGCGGCGGTAAGGCCTTGGCGACGTCTTCCAGCGCCTTGCGCGCAAGCTGGTGCGCTTGAAACAATTGCCCCTCCGCAATAGCTGGGTGAGAGGAATAGTGGTACCAATCCCCATATGGTGTGCAGGGGCTTATGCGACTAAAACAAGGATCTCCATCATGTACAGAATCAGCACACCGTTGACCATCCTGCTCACACCCTCGGCCCCATCCACCCCAAGTCCGGGCGGGCCCCACATCTTCTGTCCATCCTTTTCGAACGCCTCTTCCTTCCTCCGCGGCACTCAACCAAAATTTCCACTCGCAAGGGTCAATGAATAAGCTACATGGCCCATTCGTGGAACTGTGGTCGTATCTTTGATCCCAGCACAAGGGGTTATTATCCGGACAATTCCGACTCTCGGTGCGCGTAACAGCAGTAACTTTCTCCAAATCATCAAATCGGCCCACACTATGTTCTTCCGGCAGTTGGCTGTCCGCGGACGGATCATAATAATAACGCGTGTCTAGCCCATGAAAAATCACCTTGACATGAGCCGGAACGGTTATATCTTCTTGGAGATGCACCATATAACCTAGATATGTATAAGCATTCTTGAACTCAAACTTATTATACGCGTTGTGCAACAACGCCAGCCAGAGGTTCTCATTCCGAAACCAAAATAGTTTACCAGCACCATTTGGAAGCTCGTAATGAGCATGTTCGTCCGATGCCGCATAGCGAAGAGGAGCGCCCCGCTCATCACTACAACTGCTTGAGGTCGATGCAAATCTCCAAATGTCCGGATACTCGTTACGAGGCAACTCGTTAATCGCCCTTTCCGTTATAGTACAATGCGCGTCATTTAGAGTAATTCTCGCCCAATACCCGTACAAACCGGGCGCGGTTACGGAAAGCAGGGTAGCGATGAGGACCAGATTACACACGAGGAATTTAATAGCGCTTGGACAACTTTTCCCTTTCATGATTTCTCCCCCATTTACTTCTGATTCAAGGCTTGCTATAGGTTTCAAGAAAATGCTCTTGGGAACGTGGCACAGGCTTCTAGCCCCGACGCCGTCGGGGCAAAATGCCTGTCCCACTTTTTTCGCTTGCTTGTTTCATAAGTCGCCAATGCATTTCAATGGTTCCCCTTCGCCGCTACGGAGTATCTCTCATATAACTCAATAAGCCGCGTTCGTTTATAGGGGTACGCTCGGCCGGTCAATGCTTCGAGCGCCTTGGCCGCTTGGTATCGAACCAAATCATCAGGATCTCTCTAAGGGTTTTACTGCTGCGACCTCTTTTACACGGACTAATACGTCAACCACTCGGCCCCGCACCCATGCGCTCGGGTCCTCTAAAAAACGGAACGCCACCGGGAAGTACTTCTCCGGCTGCATTTCAACGAGCGCGAGCAGAGCCGAGAGTCGGACCACGTCATCGGAGTCGGCCAGCAATTTCTCAAACGTTGGTAGCGCTTCTCGTGCTTGCAGGCCGCGGAGCGCGGAAAGGGCACTCCGACGCATAGCTGCCTCCTCCGCTCTTGCCATATCTAAAAGTTGCGGGATCGCTTCGGGATCTCGTAGGCCGGCCACAATACCCAAAACCTCTTGACGGTCGGGGTCTTTTTGGTTGCCGGCCTTTTTAAGAAGGAATGGGAGCGCCTTGGCCCCGAAGGAGGCCAGCGGCTTTACTCCCATATGTGCCTTGTAAAATTCCGGATGGTTGAGCAATGGTTCCAACGCGCGTTCATCTCCAATCAACGACAGGCTGCTCACGATGGTCTCCGCAACCAGGGCCTTCTGAATCAAGTCAACTTCAGTGGCGCCTGTATGCGGAATTCTGATCAGCCCAGATAGCGTCTCCAATTTTTCGATAAGCTTCGGCACGGCCTCAGCGGCTTTGCTATTGCCTAGCGCTGTGGCCGCCGCTCTTTGTATGTCCCAGTGGGGATGGTCCAGAGCCTGAATGAGAAGGCCCGTTTCATAGGAAGTCGCCGGTTTTTGATTTTCTAAGGCTTTGGCCAAAAAAGCGAATGTGTCAGGATCGTCGGCTTGATCGGCCAGGAAGAGCAACTCTTGAACGCTGGGGCTTTGGCGCGATTGTCCCATTCCCCAAAATAGAGTACTCGTTAGAGCCGCCCAAAAAATTGAAAGGCTCAGGACCATTTTATAAATTCTCAATATTCTCATACACTCCCCTCTCGGAAGGTCTTATCGAGTCCTTGGCCTTTGCAGAAAGGCCGGACAACAATCATTCTATTACTCGTTTAGTGTGACAAAAACACTCCCCCTAAGATGGCTCAATACTATGACAAGCAGAATTCCATTGCAAGTAGGAAATCGGGGTCAGGCACGTGCCCGGCACCGATCCTCTGGTCTTATCGAAGGAGAACGTCATCATAAGCGCGTAAAGGAATGGCATAAGCGCCAAAGCAACGGCTGCTTTTATCAGATATTGATTAATGGCTAATAACCTGGACGCGGAGTCTACAAAATAGGAAAAGATCTGATGGAGAGCCGCGTATCTTAAGGCGATCAGCGTAGGAATAAACAGAAGAGCAAGAATTGTGAGAATGACTATGGCTCTCAAGATTTTAGTCATGGAGTATTCTCCTGACCATTGAAACTTAGGAAAGTGAGTCCGCGTGGCTCCCTACTGAAACTTACTTCGGAATAACGTCGCTGGCAAAGTAACGGACAGCCATGCCGTTCGCGCCGTGGACATACGTTATGGCGGTCTGCGATCTTTCCAGAGCGATCCGGATGATGGGCCATAGCAGCGACTTGACCCAGACCATTGCCAGGACCGTTTTATCGGGTTACTCATTCGTCTCGCACTTGGGCGGATAAAAAAAATCACCTGCAAAGCCGCCAACAAAAAGTAGATAGGGAACCCCTTTTTCGCTCCGGCAGGACTATATCATATTCCAGAACGGAAAACCACCAGAATCAAGAATTCGGGTGTGTGTCAAATTTGTTGGTGGTTTGAATCGACCGGGGGGATTTTCTGGTAATGGTTTTGTATATTTCTGGCTGGATTCATATAACCACAAAGACACGAAGACACAAAATGGTTTTGTGGGCTTAGTGCCTTTGTGTCCTTGTGGTAAGATTTACTCGGAGTGCTTTTCAGCATTCAGAGGCTCGGAAAAATCCTGCAACCGTACGGTTCAAGATAATTTTGCGAATGACGGGACTATCTGATATTATTCATGACTTAATCAATAGACTAGATGAAAGGAAACTGACGGCCGCGCCCATGAATCGACCACGACATCGAGATAAACGAGAGAAGGCGGGATTGAGCAAGCAGCCATCCTTAAACTTTGATGCCGCCCCCGCTACTCCAAACAATGGCCAAAATCCGGATGAGCTTTCCGCGGCTCCTCTGGTGACCGGACAATCCGCGGTCGCTGTGGCTATCGCCAAATCCGCTGCCACCGGGGCTGTCGGCAAATTCACAGACACCGCGGCTGTCAGCAAATCCGCCATCGCTGTATCGGTCGCCGAATCCACTGCCCCTGTATCGGTCGTCGAATCTGCCCCTTCGGGGACTGAGGCTGAAGACCGCACGCCAGTGACGTCGCCGGTTAAGCTGCCGCATCGCCGCGCCACGGCCGAATCGATGGCTGGCCGACAACGCGAGATTTCGATTTCGGAATTCTTCACCAAGAATCGACATCTGCTGGGATTTGACAATCCTCAGAAAGCTTTGCTGACTGCCGTGAAAGAAGCCGTGGATAACAGTCTCGACGCCTGCGAAGAAGCCGGCATCTTGCCGGACCTACGAGTCGACATACAGCAATTGGAAGAAGAGCGCTTCCGCATGGCCGTGGAGGACAATGGCCCCGGCATTGTAAAAGCACAAATTCCCAAAATTTTCGGCAAGCTGCTCTATGGCTCAAAATTTCATACGCTGAAACAGGCCCGCGGCCAGCAGGGCATTGGGATATCCGCCGCCGGCATGTATGGCCAGTTGACTACGGCGAGGCCCATACGCGTGACCTCGCGTACCGGTAAGGGCAAGCCCGCGCACTATTACGAGATCCATATCAATACGGTAAAAAATGCTCCGGAAGTATTGGTTGATCGTGAGATTCAATGGCTGCCCGAACATGGTACGCGTGTGGAGCTGGACCTACAGGCCGTCTATAAGAAGGGTCGCCGTTCGATCGACGATTATATCGCGCAAACCGCGCTGGCTAATCCCCATGCCGAGATTGTTTATGCGCCGCCGAGCGGCGAGGAAACGCGGTACGAGCGGGCCGTTCATCAACTGCCCGCCGAGCCGGTCGAGATACGGCCGCACCCTTACGGAGTCGAGCTAGGCGCCCTTATTAAGATGCTGAAGGATTCGGATTCCCGCACGCTCAGGTCCGCCCTGCAGTCCGATTTCTCCCGCGTCAGCAGTCGCACTGCCGAGCAGATTTGCGAAACCGCCGGCGTTGATGCCGACCGCCGTCCGCGCAACGTGAGCGTCATGGACGCGGAAAAAATCTTCCGCGCCATGGCGCAAACCAAGATCATGGCGCCGCCCACAAATTGCCTCTCCCCGATCGGCGAGGAGTTCATTGAGCATGGCCTCCACAAGCAAATCAAAGCGGATTTCTATGCCGCCGTAACGCGCCCGCCGGCGGTTTACCGCGGCAACCCCTTTCAGGTGGAAGTGGGGTTGGCCTATGGAGGCGAGCTGTCCGGCGATGAGCTCATCGACCAATTGCGCTATGCCAACCGTGTGCCTTTGCTCTACCAACAGTCCGCCTGTGCCATCACCAAGACGGTCCTCGGCGTGGACTGGCGCAGCTACGGGTTAAGCCAATCGAAAGGGGCGCTGCCGGCAGGGCCCATGGTGCTCTTCGTCCATATGGCTTCCGTGTGGGTGCCATTTACCTCGGAGAGCAAGGAAGCCATTGCGCACTACCCGGAGATCATTAAAGAATTGCGTTTGGCCCTGCAGGAGGTCGGTCGCCGTTTGCACCGCTTTCTCAGAACTCGCCGCCGTGCGCTGGAAGACGAGAAAAAGCGCTCCTATATTGAAAAGTTTATCCCGCATATCGGCATCGCACTGCAGGAGATATTGGGCCTCACCAAGCAAGACGTGGAGCGTGTGGTCGTAACGCTCAAAGAAGTGTTGGAGCGGAGTCACGAGTAAGAGCGTCGTCAATAAATAAAGGTAGCAACTTTGCATGGAATTGATGTGGTGGAAGCTGCTTCCAGGAAGAAAAGAGTGGAGTGCTGCTTACAACCCAAAGCTCCAAAGGAGCGAGATATAATAGCCAGGGGCAAGCGAAGCGCAGCCCCTGGAAAGCCAACGTCCCCAGCACGCCAGCCCTGAAAGGGCGTACTAATGATGATCAATATATACACCAGCGCCACTCGTTTCAGTATGAGCGGCGCGTCTTGTCCCGGAAATACGGAGTCGGGTTGGATGAGCGTTATGTCTGGGATTGAGGTCGGTAGTTTCGCCGAAGGGTATTGCGCCCTTTCAGGGCTGATAACTTCTATAATCTTTCATACCAGGGGCGACGCGCTGCGCGCTCTGCCCCTGGCTATTATATGACGCTCCTGCGGAGCTAAGGCGTCGCCAATAAATAAAGGTAGCAACTCTGCTTGGAATTGATGGGATGGTGCCTCTAAACGCTCTACCCGATATGATACCTTTATTTGTTGACAACGCCTAAGAGTTAATGAAGTTGGCCGCGGGTGGCTGAGCTAGGGAATTGAACGGCGCTCGCTTCGATGGCCGCGCCGATCTCATGGTCGGACCGCAAGATTGCATTCAGGTCGCTCGCTGATTTTTCAAAGGAAGGTTTTATGAGTCGGATTGCCAAGGAGATTAAAAAGACCGCCGAAGACGTTCAGCGCAAAATCCTGGCGCGCAGGAAACCGGATTTGAAATTTCCGCTGCGCTCGTTGGCCAACGTGCACTACCGGCCGGAGAAAGGGTTCTTTGAACTTGCCGGCAAGAAAAAGGCGCGCACGCTGACAGTGAGCACGGTCAAGACCTTCGCGCAAACTTTGCGCATGATGGCGCTGGCCAAAGAGCTGGTGGATACCAACGACATCGCCACGAAACGAGAGGCCTATTACGTTTCAAAGAATTGGGAAGATGCGCGGTTCCATGAGCAGCCCGAATCCGATGCGGTCATGGATGACGTGGAGGCGCTGTTTGAAGTCAATCGCGAGCAGTTGGGTTTCGTTCCCGAAGAGAAGGGCGGCGACGTCGCCGGCCGCTTGGTTGTGCTCGACCGCGATCAAGAAACCGGCAAGACGCTGCGCATCGATTGCACTAAGTTCGGCTCCGGGGCCTACTCCATTCCGATTTCCGTTGAAGATCTTAAATTTGAAACCAAAGCCGATTTTATCTTGGTCATTGAAACCGCCGGCATGTTTCAGCGGCTGGTCAAGCACAATTACTGGCGGCAAGCCAACTGCATATTAATTTCCATGGGTGGCGTGCCGACTCGCGCCTGCCGAAGGTTCGTGCGGCGGCTCGCCGACACCAAGAAAATTCCGGTTTATGTATTTGTGGACGGCGACCCTTACGGCATTACCAATATTTATCGCACATTGAAAGTGGGCTCCGGCAACGCCGCGCATTTAAACGAATTTTTCTGCGTGCCCCAGGCCAGATACCTCGGCATTACACCGCAGGACATCATCGACTACAAACTGCCCACACATCCGCTTAAAGACGTCGATATCAAACGCGCCAAGGATGCGATCAAGAATGATCCTTTCATTAAGCATTACAAAGCTTGGACCAAGGCCCTCGAGCACATGTTGCAGATGGAAGTCAGGGCGGAACAGCAAGCCCTGGCTAAGCACGGTTTGAATTATGTGATCGACACCTACCTGCCGGAAAAGTTGGCCCATCCCGAGCGCTTCCTGCCGTAAGCCTGTCGATTTAGGGACGGCGTCCTGCGTCTTATGTGTGCAAAAAAATCATCCCTGCCTGCCTTTAAGTCTTCGTGTCTTTGTGGTTAAATGATTCCCACCATAACTATACAAAACGATTACCAGAAAATCCCCCGGGTTGATTCAAACCACCAACAAATTTGACGCGGACCCGTCTTGTTTTCTCAATTGGGTCATGCTAATTTTGGTGTGTATGCCGAAAGTGCGCGCCTGGCCGGTAACGGCCGCCTTCTTTTCGATCTTGGTTCTCAGCGCCCTTATTTTGTTGTGCAATTGTTCGACTGATTCTCCCAAAAGACAACCACAACCAGCCGGAGAGTATGTGAAGAACGTAGCTCCTGCTAGCGCACCCTTGGCCGTCGCAAGCGATCGTCAATCATGGAGCCAATACAAATCCTTCTTATGGCTGCATGATAAATGCGAGCGCACAGACGATCTGGGACGCGCCTTGCCCCTGCTGGGCATAACGGGAGTAAATGTCTACGATCATCAGCCGGGAAGCGCGTGGGCAGCGCGACATGGACTCTCATTCTACGTCGATAATTTGGCCGGAAAGGGTGACCTGTACCTTAATCGCACCGAATGGCAACAAGCCTGGGATCGATATTGGACCACTCGCGATCCCGCTCATTTTGTGCGACCGCGCTGTCTCAGTGATCCCACCGTCTTAAAAAGTTTAAAAGATAAAATTCGGCAAGGCATCGCCATGCACAAAGCGCATCGACCTCTGGCCTATGCGCTCGACGACGAGATCTCGATCACCGCGTTTGCCAATCCCTTCGATTTCTGCTTCAGCAGCTTCTGTATCCCCCGTTTTCAAACTTGGCTGAAGCGTGTTTATACGGATCTGGCGGCGTTGAACCGCGCCTGGGAAACTTCATTTGCCGCTTGGGAGAATGTCCGTCCTTTAACCACGGACGCCTTACGCCGGCGCGAATTTGCGCGGGGCCCCGAGTCCTATAACTTTGCGCCCTGGATGGACCATCGCACTTTCATGGATGATGTGCTGGCGGCAACGTTGCAGGAATTGATCAGCTTTTCCCACCAACTTGATCCCGTGACGCCCGTCGGTTTCACCGGCGGTCAGGCGCCCAGTGCGTTTGGCGGTTACGACTGGTGGAAGCTCATGCAGGCGGTTGAGTTTCTTGAGCCGTACGATCTGGGCGGCTCGCGCGAGATCATTCGTTCTTTCAATACGCGGGCGATCCCGATCGTGCAGACCCTTTTCGTGTCGGCAGCGAAACGGACGGAGATGCTGTGGCGGCTTTGGTACTATCTGGCGCATGGCGATCGCGGGGTCATCCTTTGGTCAAGCGACGAGTATTTTCAGAACAACAATCCGCAAGCGCCGACGGAGGCCGCCCGCATGCTGACGGCCACGCTATGTGAGCTGGCCGGTCTTAGGGTTGTACAAGAGCTAAGCCAAGGTCGCTTGGAAACGGGCGGTATTGCGATCTTTTATTCGCAGCCGAGCTTGCAGGCACATTGGATGCTCGACTCCAAGGAGGATGGCGACACCTGGCCCAAGCGGTTCTCATCCTTCGAGTATTCCCATTCTTCCATCCTGCGGACCATGCAGGCCTGGCAAAAGTTGCTGGAGGATACCGGCTATCAATATGATTACCTTTCCGCCCAGCAGATCCGCGCCGGTGCGCTGCAACTGCCTCAATACCGTGTGTTGATTTTGCCGAAGACCATCGCTCTATCGGAGGCTGAGGCAACGGCCATCGAGCAGTTCGTGCGGCGGGGCGGCGTTGCCATTGCGGATTATCAATTGGGTCTCATGGATGAGCATGGCCGCAGCCGTCCAACGGGAGCCCTCGACGCGTTGTTTGGCATACACCGCGCGGACCGTCGGGTAAATGAGCGGTATGGTGATATTGATCCGCTACAGCGGCTGCGCGCCGGTCAATTTAAATCGCTGCCGATTATGGAACCGGGCTTGTCGGCCGACCGGGCCGGCCCTATCGCCAAGGTGCGCGGCGTCCCTTGCGCGCTCATTCACAAGGTGGGGCGCGGAACGGCGATTTACCTCAACCTGGGCTTACTTCAATATGCCACGGCGCGCTTTGAACAGGCCGCGGGCGGAGAGATTCGACAATGGTTCCAGGGTCTGCTGCAGGAAGCGGGCCTGGCGCCTGCGGTAAAGGTCACTCATGCGGGGAAGGATCTAGCCTATTGCGAGCGATTGCTTTATCGCGTCGGCGACCGGCGCTATCTTTTCGTAGTGATGAACAAGCACGACATCAACGATCCCGGCAAGCCGGTCGAGCTTGGATCTACGCCACTCTCGATCACCTTGCACTTCAACCAGCCCGTGCGCCTAACCAACGTTCGCACCGGCAAGACGTACGGCCACGGCGTTACGTTCTCGGACAGTTTTATTTCCTACGAAGCCAATATTTACGAGCTCACGCCATGAGGCACGATATAGTGAATAGTATTCACGGCTGGGTGGGATCATTTCGCAAGGCGGCAGGAATTCCCGGCCACGAACGCGGCCGATGGGCGGCGCGAAGGGATTGCCACAAAACGCACACATTTCGGATCATTGGTTTTGCGCCGCGAATACATCCCCGCCAACTGCGCCGCCACACTGCTAGCCAAGATTACTTTGGGGATTATCTCACACGGCTGACGCGGATCGGGAAAGCCATTCGTTCACTTCGACAATAGCCCACTTTCAATGGCAAACAGGAGAGACTCATCGGTCAGCTCTTTGCTGGCCGTGTCTATATGCACTATCTCGCCTAGCTCGATAGCATGGCGGTAGGCCTCCCCGTTATCCGCCCACAAAGAGAAGAACGCGATTGTCCACCAATAAATAGTGCCGCCTCCGAAAAAACTCTACGACTTCCGGCAAAGGCGACAGCCTTTGCCGTCCGTTACTCAGCGAATACCAGAATTTTTAAAAATTATCTGTCAAGCCTATTTCTGTGTCAAGACTATTTCCTGTTGACTATGGGGTACCGAGGGATTAGACTGAATTGCGTGAAAATTCTCTGACGTTGTTTGTCTCACGAGGGTAAGCGGAAAATTCTGTAAGTTCTAATTTTTGGCAAGTCATTTGTTTGCTCGCACCTTCTGCACGACCAGCAGGGCCGATCCGGTTTTTACCCCATCGGCGCCCGCTGA
>JACOSC010000147.1 GCA_016179055.1 Acidobacteriota bacterium | reverse complement strand
CGCTTGCCCCTGGCTATTATATCTCGCTCCTTCGGAGCTTTGGATTGTAAGCGGCGCCCCACTCCCTACAAATGTCCAAACCCCAGGACTTCACAGGACTGGAGTTTGGCGTCCGCGCGTTTCTTATGATCGAACTTCAGAGAAGATCACACCTTTGGTTGACATTCCTTTTTTGGCGCATGTATAATCGAGGCTCAACTTCTTGCCAAGGAGGTAACGCTTCGTGAAACTGCTCACGCCCAAGGGCGAAACGATACCTGAAATCTTCTTCTCTCAAGTAGAACGCTTGCGCGCACGGGTGGCGCTGCGCGTACGTCGCGACGGACGTTACTGTGATATTACCTGGGGTGAGTTCGGCGCTGCCGTTGCTTCCTTTAGCCGCGGATTAGCCGCCCTCGGCGTAAAGCCGGGCGAGACGGTTGCCATGATCTCCAATAACCGCCCCGAATTTGCTTATACGGACCTGGGAATTTTGAGCGCCGGCGGCATTACGGTGGCCATATACACATCGAGCACTCCGCGCGATATTGCGTATATCATTAATCATTCGGAAGCGCGCTGGCTGGTGGTGGACAATGAGGAGCACTGGGAAAAAATTCGCCCACTGCTTCCCGACCTGCCTAAGTTGGAAAAAATAATACTGATGGATATGCCTTACGGTTTTTCCGCGGCCAATATCATGTCTTTCGCCGCGGTTTCCGCGCTAGGGGAGCGGCTCGACGAGCCGGCGCGGTTGGCCTGGGAGGCTGATCGACGGTCCATACAGCCCGAAGATACGCTGGCTATCATATATACTTCAGGCACAACCGGACCGCCTAAAGGTGTGATGACCGCGCATCGCAATGTGCTCTTTGTCTGTGAACGCGCCTTTGAAGTCTATAGCGAAATGACCGGAGAGGAAGTTTACATTTCATACTTGCCCCTGGCCCATTCGCTCGAACGCATCGGCGGACAGTTTTTGCCGATTTATCTTGGCGCCGAGATCGGATACGCTCAGCGACTGGAGACCGTCGGCGAGGACATCAAGGAGATAAGACCCACCGTCGTGCTGGGCGTCCCGCGCTTTTTCGAGAAAATCTATAACCGGATCATGGCGGGAGTGGAGGCCGCGCCCGAACGGCGGCGCCGGATTTTTTATTGGGCGCTGGGTGTGGGCCGCCGCTACTTTCCGCTTAGGGTGGCCAAGCAGTGGCCTAATCCATGGCTGTTTCTTCAATATTTAGTGGCGCGCATACTGGTCTTTAACCGTCTACGTAATTCCTTGGGCGGACGCGTGCGGGTGCTGGTGTCCGGCGGGGCTCCGCTGAATAAAAAAATTGCAGAATTCTTTTACGATTTGGGCCTGGTCATCCTAGAGGGCTATGGCGCCACCGAGACGACGGCGCCGGCTACGGTGAATCGGTTGGAAAGTTTATGCTTTGGCACGGTCGGCGTTGCGATCCCCGGCGTAGAGATAAAGCTGGCCGATGACGGCGAAATTCTGATCAAAGGCGGCAACGTGTTCAAAGGCTACTTTAAGGACCCGATCACGACCGGCCAGGTACTGGTGGACGGCTGGTACCACTCCGGTGATATCGGACGATTCGACGCACTCGGACGGCTGATTATCACGGATCGGAAGAAGGACCTGATTATTACCGCCGCCGGCAAGAACATTGCGCCGCAAAACATCGAAAACTTTTTCAAGACCAACAACTATATCAATGAGATGGTAGTCGTCGGCGATCGCCGGAAATATTTGACAGCGCTGTTCACGCTAAACGCAGAAACGGTCAAAGAATATGCCATGAAGAATCAGATTACATATTCCAACGGCGAAGCGCTGGCGCGGCATCCGAAGATTTTGGAGTTAATCGGGGGAGTTGTGGCGGAGAAGAACCGAGATATGGCCAGTTACGAGCAAATAAAAAAGTTCGTGATATTGCCCAGAGAGTTTTCCATCGAAGCGGGGGAATTAACTCCGACTATGAAAATCAAGCGGAAATTCATTTCCGATAAATACCGAGAGCTCATCGACACGATGTACGACAAAGAATTCAGCAGTTAATCGCCGCGCGCTCGAGTCGGGGCCAGCCCATGTGGAGTGCCGTAGCCAAGCTTTTTTGCACGGATGTTCTGAGGCCGTTGTTGGGAAGTGCTTACCTATTTTTAGCGGAATCAGCCGATCAACGTGAGTAGCTATTAACCGTATGAACAAAGCGAGCGCAACGCCGGAGCGCGCGGGGCAAAATCCGGATCCTCTACGCCGTCTGGGCTGCGTAGCCGACCACGCTCTCCTGGATCATCATACCGGACAAGGCCATCCCGAAGCCGCGGCGCGTCTGGAAGCGATCTATAGTGTGTTGCAAAGCGATAGGCTGCGCGGTCGCTGGCTGCCTATTGCTCCTCGTATGGCGACGCCGGAAGAGATACTACGAGTGCACACCCTGCGCCACTTCCGGCAGGTGGAGCAAACGGCCGGTCAAGACCGCACGCACTTGGACGCGGATACGGTCACTTCCGCTCGTTCCTATGAAGTAGCGCGCCTGGCGGCCGGCGCCGTTCTCGAATCGATCGATTTTGTCTTCGGCGGGCATTGTGCGCGCGCGTTCGATTTTATACGCCCGCCGGGCCACCATGCTGAGCCCGATCGCGCCATGGGCTTTTGCTTGTTTAATAATGTGGCCATCGGCGCCGCCTACGCGCTTCATCATTACGGCCTGCGGCGCATTCTTCTGGTTGATTTCGATGTGCATCACGGCAACGGCACGCAGGCCGCGTTTTATGATTCGCCCGAAGTGTTGTTTACCTCGGCGCATCAATTTCCACTTTATCCGGGGACGGGACGGTCTGAGGAGTGCGGACGAAATGGCGGCAAAGGGTTCACTTTGAATTTCCCATTGCCGGCCGGCACGGACGATGCGACCTATACGCATCTATTTCGCAGTGTGATTGAGCCTGTAGCCGAGCAGTACCGTCCCGAGCTCGTGATGGTATCGGCCGGTTTTGATGCTTACGTGGATGATCCTTTGTCCGACATGAGAGTAACCGCTGCAGGCTTTCAAACCATGACTCGCAGTTTGGCGCGCATGGCCGAAGCGCATTCCGCCGGTAAAATAATTTTTGTGCTGGAAGGCGGTTATCATAGGCAAGGCTTGTGCGACGCAACTCTTTCCGTCTTAACGGAGCTACTTGGAGAAGAGGATCACCAGGAACTCGTTTGGCCGCTCCACGAACGCGCAGCACGGCTCATTGAAACGGCCAAGCGGCATGTCTCGGCTTTTTGGCGAGTCTAAGCGGATGAGAATTTTGATTCCGCATTCCGCTGTCGTATTTTCAATGGAGTTGTTCATACCAATTTTGGGGAACTACGGCGAATGAAAAACAGAACCGGGAGCAGTAGCGGCCGGGTAGGCCGAGCCGAGTAAGTCGGGGCGTGACATATCCGGTCGCTACCGCGCCCGGTTCTGTTTCGCTGGAGTTATTTCAGAAGAGTCGTTCATGCGCCCTGTGGGGCACCACGCCTGACTAAAATAGCAACGATGCGCTTGGGAGCGCCCCGATTACCGTCGGGGCAAGGGTGGAATCGTTCCGCGACGGGACTCGCCCCGACGGTAGTCGGGGCGCTCCCAGGTATTTTCAATGGAAGTCAGGAGGAATTTCAATTGTTGAGCGCCGGTTTACGAATCTACACATTGATTCTAACTCTCTCTGCGACGTTAGTCTTGGCTTGGGGTCAAAGCCGCCAGGGGCTGGAGGCCGATCTACGAGCCATGCTTCCGCCATCCGGCGGTAAGATGGTCCTCGCGGCCAAGAATCTCAAGACGGGCGAAACGGTGCACGTCGATAGCGCCACCCGCGTCAAGACGGCCAGCGTGATCAAACTGCCGATCATGGTGGAAGTGTTTTATCAAGTAAAGGAAGGTAGGCTGAAACTGGATGAGCCGATATCTTTCAACGACTCCGACAAAGTTCAAGGATCCGGCATCCTACAGGATCTGCATGGCGGTTTGTCGCTCACGCTGCGCGATGCGGTTATATTGATGATCACGCTCAGCGACAACAGCGCTACCAATCTGGTCATCGACAAGGTAGGCATCGCACGAGTAAATGACCGCATGCGATCGCTTGGTTTAAAGGAGACGAAGCTATTTAAGAAAGTGTTCGTGGCTACCTCGGAACCGCCGTCGCCGGAATCGGCGGCCTACGGTCTCGCCATGACGACGCCGAACGATATGATAGTGTTGCTGGAGAAAATTGCCCGCGGCGAAATACTGGACCAGGCCGCCTGTGACCAGATGATGACGATCCTTAAGAAGCAAAGGTCTCGGGATGCCATCCCGCGCTATCTCGGAGAGTCGACCAAAGATAAGCCGGCCGTTGTTGTAGCCAACAAGACCGGCTCGCTTAACGATGTCCGCAATGACGTCGCTATTGTATTGACGCCCAACGGACCGTATGTAATGGCCATTTTTTGTTACGATTTGAAAGACACGCGGTGGACCGCCGACAATGAAGGCACGCTGGCTATTGCCAAAGCGGCGCGGCGAATTGTCCAACATTTCGAAACCTCCATGATCCCATGAAATCCCACCCGCCCAATCAGGAACTGCGCGTGGCCCGGGTCACTGGCCTCGATGACTATCTCCGCTGCGTGGAAATCGAGAAGCAGGTATGGGGCTACCACGACCTGGCCGACGTTGCGCCGCTCTCGCTCCTCTCAATCGTTAACCGCACGGGCGGGTTGTTGCTGGGCGCCTACGCCAAGAATGCCGGCCTGATCGGCTTTGTTTTTGGATTACTGGCGGAGCACCGCGGACGTTTCATACACCACTCCCACATGTTGGCTGTCCTGCCGGCCTATCGCAATCGCGGTGTCGGGCGGCGGCTCAAGCAGGCGCAGCGACGGTATGTCAGACGCCAAGGTTTGGATCTGATTACATGGACGTTTGATCCCTTGCAAGCTCTCAACGCGCACTTCGGGATTAATAAGCTGGGCGCCACCGTGGCCCGGTATGAGGTCAATGTGTACGGCGCCAGTAGCAGTCCTCTTCACGCCGGATTACCCACCGACCGGTTTCTTGCTGAATGGCTCGTTGCCGACGAGGCACTGCGGACCCGCCGCCGCCGCAAGCCGCCAAGGGCCCGTGAGGAATTCCAATCATGGCCGTTGATCAATGAAACAACTCTTGAACGGTCCGGCTGGCGGCGCACCGCCGTTCCTCAACTTGGCCTTCGCCAAGCCCACTTGCGTTTTGAAATTTCCGCTAATATCGAAGCGCTCAAACAAGCAGATCTCGCACTGGCCCTTGATTGGCAAGAAAAAGTGCGACGGACCTTCACCACTTATTTTCGTCGCGGCTATCGAGTCACTGATTTTCAAATCGACGGACATGGCGATAATGCCCGAGCTTTCTATGTCCTAACGATGGGCGAACCGTCCCGGTGAAAAAATTCTGTCAACTTTTGCGGGACCGAAGGGAAGATGGCATTCGGATATTTTGCGCATCAACAGGCTTGTCGAGCACGGGACTATGATTGTTGGCTTTGGCTCTTACGCTGGCCGGGAATTGGTTGCGCGTGCGGCAAACTGACTTTACTTCAGCGCCCATGCTTATACCATGCGATGAGCAAGCAGGTCAGTGTCGTATAAAGGAGCCATCCCATCCGATATCGACGTTTCGTCCGCTTCTTCACTTCCTCCGAAGTGTAGGCGCCCTCATACTCCATGGCATCGTAAAGATGTATATGCCAAGACAGCCGCCATCCAAACAATGCGCCGATCAGGTAACCCGGGGCAGAGGCCCATAAGGAGTCCACGCTCCGGCTCAGAGCCATATATCCCAATAAAGCTAACAACAACAAAATTGGAGATCCAAATCTCGGTATCCCACCGTGTCCGTTGGGCATAGTCAGTCACCTTTCCGAGTTCGGCCACGTCAGCGGTGGAGCGTGCCCACGCGGCGCCTTGATTTGCCAGGGGTCGCACGTCTGTGCGGTTCGCTAATAAACCGCCACGGGAACCCCGCCTTCACACGATGCAGAGCCGTAGGCCACTTCATGATTCCTCGCCTGACAAAGCCACTACGCAAAGCGGGAGGCGCCGCAATTATAATATGGACCGCCAAATTCCGCCATCCACACGCCGCGCGGCGGCGCGTTTTAATCAAGTACAAAGATTCCCTGTTACCTTATCGCCTTTGCTCCGACGAATAACAGTGACGGTCAAACGCCATACGAAACCTTGGGTGGAATCGCGCGGCGAAAAGGTCGGCGCTATTGAGAAATGAGTAAAAGCGAAGAATCGAAGAGAGGGTCTCAACGATTTCTATAGCGAAGCATTGAATTTAATTATTGGAGGTAAATATGGTGAAAAGATATTTTGTGTTTCCGTTCCTTTCCTTGGTAACGCTGGTGCTCTTGGCAGCCCTGGGTACAACGTCTGTTTACGCCCAATTTTATGTGCTGCAAGGGGACGATCCCGGACTGGCGGCGGCGCTAGCAGGATCACCCCCCTGCTCAATCATCATGATCACGAGCATGGGTGCGGGAGCGCCGCTGCCTTTTACGTCGTCATACACGCTGGGCCCCGGCGATTCGGGAAAGAAGATCATGGCGGCCCCCGGTGAGACCGCGTTGTTTATTTGGTCTGGCGGCGCTCCGCCCTTTACGGTAGCGGGCGCAACCAACGTCGTGCTGGAGAACCTGGTCATCACGGGGAACGCGGCCGGTGCCGGCGTTCAGGTCGACCCCGGCTCGGTTGTGAAAATTATCAATTGTCAGATAGCCTGCAACGTGCACGGCGTCTACGTTCGGTCCAGTTCGATGGCGGAGATCGAGGGCTCCAGAATTTTGAACAATGCGGGGTTTGGCGTCTATCTCGAAAGCCTTCCTCCCGGGACGGTGGGTGCGACTGCCACCATTGAGAAAACCCAAGTCCGCAACAATCAAACCGGCGTTGTGCTTAGGGGGACCAGTGGAAAGGCAAAAATCTGGCACAGCATGATCGATAAAAATACGGGCAACGGCGTTCAGGTCCATGTCGGCAACTCTGCGGTGTTAAACAACAACGATATTTCGTTTAACGGAGCCAACGGGGTGGGCTTCGATCCGGGCGCTCTGGGATCCCTGTCGTTCAACACTATCGCTTACAACACGGCCGCTGGTGTGGTCAGCGCGGCCCCGGTGAAGGTCAATCCCGGGCACAATACACTCGAAGGCAACAGCCCGAACTTCGCCGGACAGCCCTTTCTCTTGCCGAACCAATTCTAAGTTGAGAGTCCCGCAGACCAGCCATGGGGCGTCGAGCGAGAGCAAGACGCCCTTTCGCTTTGGATACTAACGCCCATGCTTGCTTTCCCTCCCTCCCGTTGATAAACTCCGCCCGGTAGAAAAAATCGGGTTGCCTAACTAACTGTCTAGCGTTCTACGGAGGCCAGATGAGCGAGAGCATGCCCGGGCGGCTGACGCCGTCCGTGTTCATCATAGCCGGAGCGTTCGCGGCCCTTCAGATTGTATCCACTAGCTTTGGTCCCTACGGCTACTTCATCGACGAGCTTTACTACTTGGCCTGCGCCCACCGGTTGGACTTCGGCTATGTGGATCATCCACCGCTGTCGATCTTGATGCTGTCGGCGACCTGCACGCTGTTCGGCCAATCCATGCTGGCGATTCGTCTGCCGGCGATCCTGGCTGTAGCCGGGACCGCGACCCTGGCCGGCGTTCTTGCGCGACGGCTCGGTGGCGGCGCCTACGCCCAAGCCGCGGCAACTCTGGCCGTGGCTACGGGCCCCATTTCCTTGGTCCTGGGCAGCTTCTTTTCGATGAACGCCTTCGAAGGGCTTCTGTGGACGCTTTGCGGCCTCGTTCTACTAAAGTTGCTCCAGTCGGACGAGCCGCGGTGGTGGCTCCTCGTGGGCCTTCTCTTCGGACTCGGCCTGGAGAACAAGCACACCTCAGTGCTGCTCGGCCTGGGCCTAGCCGCGGGTCTGATGCTCACGCAAGCCCGTCGACACTTGCTCACGCCTTGGCCTTGGCTCGGTGGTCTCGCCGCTTTATTGCTTCTCGCTCCGAACCTCGTATGGCAAGTCGCACACGGCTGGCCTTCGCTCGAGTTCTATCGGAACGCCCAGCTCCACAAGAACATCTCCACGCCGCCGCTCAAGATCTTGGCAGACCAGGCGCTGTTCCTGGGGCCGGGCTCGTTGCCGGTGTGGATCGCCGGACTCGTCTTCTATCTGCGCGCCGCCGCCGCGCAAAAGTATCGGCTGCTGGGTTGGGCCTTCGCGACGCTGCTGACCCTGATGCTGCTCTCGGGCTCGAGCCGGCCCGACCGCATCGCCGCCTACTACCCGATCCTGTTTGCCGCGGGCGGCGTGGCCCTCGAACGACTGGCGCAAGCTTGGGGTGATATCTGGTTGAAGGGAGCCACCGTCGCGCTGGTGCTCGCCTCGGGACTTTTCGTCTTGCCCATGAGCCTTCCGCTACTCCCTCCTGCGCAGGTAGCGGCTTACGTCCAGGCGGTTGGGATCCTCCCGAAGATCGAGCGCGGCAAGACTTCGCCGCTCCCGCAGTGGCTCGCTGACCGGACCGGCTGGGAAGAGTTCGTGGCCGACGTGGCGGCGGTCTGCCGCTCGCTGTCGGCCGAGGAGCGCGCCCAGGCCGTAATCTACGCCCCCAGTTATGGCCAGGCCGGCGCCGTGGAGCGGTTCGGCCCCGCGCTGGGTCTGCCTCCGGTCATCGCCAGCCATAACAGCTATTGGATGTGGGCCCGGGGCCGAGCCATTCCAGAGGTGCTCGTCGCGGTGGGCGCCAACCCGAACGACCTACGGGCGATGTTCACCGAATATCGTCTGGTCCGCGTCCACCGTTGCGACTACTGCATGAGCTGGCGCAACGAGATGCCGATCTACGTGGCCAAAGGTCTTCGGGTTGACTTCGGTTCGGCGTGGGAACGCGCAAAACACTTCGAGTAGGCTCGGCCGATGAGACGTAAACTTTCGGCAGATGGGATACGGTTGGCGAATTCAACGGGCCACCTAAAGCTGCCTATATTACGATTAAAAAAACGCGCCTTTTCGACCAAAGAAACGTGGCTATGACCGAGAATGATCCTCGAAATGATAGCTCGCCGCACTGGAATCGAATTCGCCAACCGTATCCGATTCGCTGAAAGCTTACGCTTGTTCTCGAACGAGCGACAAAAGAATGCGTTCATGTCTGTCTTCTATTTCTACAGCGTGACCTGACGCTAGCCTAACGCCACCGCTCAGCCGCGCCTGTAACCCGGAGCGAGTCACGAGCGGAGGCTTTAAGGCGCCGGCAGCAGCGGTTTGGCCTTACCTCCGAGAGCACTATCGATCTCGCCGCGAAGATTTTTTCGTTACGGGAGTTTTCTGCCCGTGACAACCAGGGGCCTCATAGGTGTTGGGCGGGGTGATTTTGTGTGAATGGACCTCAATATTCATTTCCTATTACAAGTTTGGGTAATGGTATCTTGTCACAAATATCTTCAAAAAACGCCTTGATAGTGCCAACGGCATATCGGCAATACTCCGGCTCAATCACGAGAATATGATTTTCCAAGAATAAGGGCTGCAAATCGCCTTCATAATCCCATAGGCCTTCATTAATGTGCAGCCCTGCTCTCTTGCGGGCGAGTTGGGTTAGGAATGATTTATCACGATAACCTTTAATTTTCCCTGATGCGTGAACAATGCAATTTCGGACTTTGCCCAGTTCTTGCAGAGCATCCCAGTTTAGGCCGGATATATGAGCTTTATCAGAGATGTAACTTTTATACTCTTTTATGACGTCTCTTCTTGGCTGAGGTACTTCGGAGTCAAGCTTCCTAACGGCCTTTGCGGCGTAACAAAGGTCAGCCAGTTTGTTCTCTACAATTAGCAGCAAAAGAGCAATGAATGAGTAACGAAAATAGTTGGGCAGGAGCATATCGAAAGTCGCTTGGTGTTCCTTCATGGCTATGCTCCACTCCGCATATTCATCTTCAGCATTGAGCTTCCAGCTTTTCACCATTTTTTGAATGCGAGATTTCTCAGAGCTCTTTGCAGATCCCAATTGCGACTCTATGATCTCGAAATACTCAGCGGCCCCACTGATTGCAGCCAAAGTTAATTCGCGCGTGAATGAGATTTGAATTCGCATTGCCAAACAGTCAATTGTGTTTATGCACACCCTGCCCAACGCCCAGCTTCAGCCGCGGCCTTGCCTTCGCTTCGCTACGGCAAGGTCGCGGCTAGGGTTGTGATTTCCGTACGATGTACTCTTGATGGTCGAAAGTTATGGCCGAGTCGACGTACCGATTAGCCCGTCGGGGCGACCTGCTTATAGAATATAGGCATCGGAAATAAGCGCCCAGCTCCGTAGAAGCTTGGGTTCCACGGCCAATACCTGGACTATAAACAGGTCGCCGCTTACGGGGCATACATCGTGCCGAGGTCACACCCAGCGGCTGAAGCTGGGCGTTGGGCATCACTTCTCATAAAATAGGATATCAAGCATCGCTGTCCTGCCGTCCCATACCGACGCCTCCTGAGGCTCGCTGGGTCGTATGGAGTTCCACCATGGCGTATCCAGTATGCGCTCAATGATTTCGTCCCAGTACCGATCATAAGTCATGCCCTTACGAGCGATTCCGAAGTCGGCGCAGAGCCCTCGCTGGTTTTTTGAATCGAAGCACACGAACTGATCTGGTCGCTTCAGTGCAAGGAGACGGCTTGCAATACCAATTCCGTGCCTTCCATTTGGAAAGGCTTTTACAAACTCATCAATGTACCTTTCGTACTCTTGGCGTGCGACAGTACCCCACAGCGGGATTTGGTCGAGTGCTTGTGAGATATGTTTGTTGTTGTCTTTTACGGCCTGATGGTAGTAGCCTGCTCCCTGCATACTTCCAAACCAGCCCCACCGACTCTCAAGATCATTTGGTAGGCCGGCAATCGTTTTACGTAGGTGTAGATCCATTGATGCGAATGTGGGGTTCTCGGCGAATGCGACACGCACGAGCGAGAGAAGATCGCAGCGATCCTCAATCCCGTGGTGCGGATCGGCCTTTACAGCCTTAAAATATTGTGCCCAGGACATCGACATCACGGACGAGTCGGTGGGGGTTTTAGTCGGCGTGCTCGATCCGTATTGCCCGTTCAAGCGGCGTAGCGCCGGCTGTTTTCGATTCCAGATCTCACGGTAGGCGACTGCATCGTTCTTATTAATGGCCCTCGCCATTTCCCAGTAACGATCTATGAGGGTGACAATCTCGTCCTTGATGGTTGACGGGTTATCTTCCGAGCCGCCCAGTAGAATCATGGCCTCAGAATTTGTGCTGAGCGCGCCGGTTGTGAGATTCGCGCTTCCAATCAGAGCTTCCCACTGGCTTGCATTCCAAAAAATGTAGAGCTTAGGATGAAAAACGCCTGTGGGTTGGAGCACAAAGCGAACGTTGGTTGATTCCTGAAATGCGTCTAGTACATCAGGGTGAGTTTGATAGAAATGAGTTCCAATGACGGCTCGAGTTAGACGGGACGAGTGCTCTCTGAATAGATCGAAAACTGTGTGTCCAGATGAAGCCCATGCCACAGCGAATGAAGCTTCGGGATAGGTCTCAATCAAACGGGAAAGCGTTTCAACCAACTTCTTGTTATTCGCTATGAGCTCCAAATGTTCGTTTCCTTGAGGCCCAAAGGCTTGCGGCTCACCTTAGGATGTCCAGGAAGAATTCCTTCCCGTCGTAACTTTCGCGCCGTCCGATGTAGAGGCTCTGTAGACGTTGTTGGCCGTACAAGACAAGACACTTCTTTTTGTCATCATCTGGAACCTTGAACGTGCTCAGCTGACGCCGGTGCTCCTCTTTGAAGTTGTCAATGAACTTCCGACGTCTGACTCCCATCTTTGTCTTCCAGATCAACAGGGTGCTGATGGGGTATTGCCGGAGAATGGGGTCGAACAACCGGTAGATTCGTTCCTCGGACCAAACAAAGGGGCGCTGAATGTTCGGAAGCCACAATCCGCCATCCTCGTCCGGGTCGTTGAGGTAGGATACGATCTTCCGCAACGAAAGTTTCTGCTGTCCTCTACATGCAACCTTGGGTGCCCAACGGCAAATCTATGCAGCGGCGATTTTTGCCGTCTGCTTGAGTGACTTGTTAGCCGAATGTTTTCTTGATTCGTCCCTGCCAACTATTCGGATCACGCCTTAAGTGCATCATGGCAGCAACAAGGATAAGGTCTTGTCGCACCTGATATAATATGCCGTATGGAAATCTACTGATCATGCATCGCCTTGTACGGCCAGAAAAAGACGGCCATGCGTCGGGGAAGGACACAATGCGCTCAAGCGTGTTTTTAACCTCGGCAGCGAACTCATATCCCAGGCCTGGGCATTGCTCATTATAGTAGTCAACCGTCTCAGCGAATTCTTGCTCAGCACAGGAAAGAATGCGGATATTCATCGTTTGTTTATCCGCTCGAAGGCCGCCTCAGCGGAATCAGCTTTGATATGCCCTGCATCGTAGGCATCAATTCTCGATTCCACCTCCTTACCCCAGCAGGCATCAATTCGGTCATCAGGGCTTTTATCAAAGCTATGGAAAAGCTCTTCAATCAGTTCCGCCCGTTCCACGGGGTTCAAGCGAAGAGCCTCCTCAAGTATTGTTTGTGTTGAACGCGTCATACTCGAAGTCTCACTCCTTTTCCATTAATATAGTATCTAAATCACAGCATATCAGTCCGTTGAGATGATGTCAATTGTTCCCCGGCTAACGCCGGGGCTCAGCTTTGGCCATACCTGCTTCCTCCTATTGAGGCATTTTGTTTTTCGTGTAAAAAATGTTGTAATTATAAATCCATCATTATTTAATTCCTGATAGACCACAATTAAAAATTTGTCTTTTTCAATTTCACGAATAGCCGGAAATTAATCATCCCCACCTTCCAAAAGTCTGGATGGAGTGGCTAAGACTTCTAATATTCAGTGATTTTCGCCGTGTGCCACAGGGATTAAATACGTGAAGAGCGACAGACCTGCTAATGTTACTTTCCCCCTTTAACGAATACCCTTCCAGCCTCTTTTCAGCTTTTTGGTGAGGGCCTGATTTAATCCTTTATTT
>JACOSC010000146.1 GCA_016179055.1 Acidobacteriota bacterium | reverse complement strand
CGCATCCCTTGGCTCTTTAATTTCAAATTAGACTTCCGCTTTCGCTAAACGCAACTTTTATGGACATTCCAATGGACCACCGCCAGCCCCCCCTTTTTTGTCTAATTATCTCCCCCTCCGAAAAGTCTGCTTTCAGGGTCGGGATAGGTGGGGGGCCTTGTTTCCGTGGGTTTCACCCACGGCTATTAACCGCTGCCCTTTCAGGGCAGGCCGCTTGGCCCAATGATAGCAAAACCGAAAGGCCGTCACCAATGGGCCAGGCGCATGCCATGTGCCCCAACCTATTTCCGGCAAAAAGCGCAAAGGAAAATTGTTGAATCGAGCACCGCCTGCCCGCCCGAAACTCACCCATTACATTCCAGAACCCCCGGCGGGGTCAGTCCCGAAATTCTGACTTCGGGATCCTTCGGGTATTGCAAATCCATCTTATGCAAAGTAAGATCCGTGCGTATGAAACGAAGAGATTTTTTTAAGCATTTGGTCCTGCCCGTCACTATCGCGCTTCAGGGGAGAGTTTATCAGAAGAGATGGGGGAACATCGCTTTGGCTGGGACTCATCCCCTAAACACATTGGAAAAAGCCAACGAGGCCGCGGCGGATCTGATTATTATTGGTGGAGGGACGGGCGGATGCGCGGCGGCCTTGGCAGCGGCGCGCAACGGCCGTCGTGTGATCATGACGGAAGAAACCGACTGGATCGGCGGCCAGCTTTCAGCGCAAGCCGTGCCTCCTGATGAGCACCCGTGGATCGAAGCCTTTGGCGCCACCCGCGCTTATCGGGACTTCCGCAGCCGAGTTCGCGATTACTACTATCGTAATTATCCCCTTACGGCGGAAGCGCGCACACGCGTCGGCCTTAATCCCGGCAATGGTCGTGTGTCTCGGCTTTGCTTTGAACCGCGGGTCGCCGTAGCCGTCTTGCAGGAAATGCTGGCTCCCTATGTCAGCAGCGGTCGCTTGACCATTCTCCTGGAGCACAAACCTCGGTCGACGCAAACCCAAGGCGACTGGGTCAAAGCCGTTACAGTGCAAAATCTGCGAAGCGGCAGAGAGCTCACGCTGACCGCTCCGTTCATCATCGACGCCACCGAGCCGGGCGATCTCTTGCCGATGACCGGCACAGAGTTTGTGACCGGCTGCGAGTCGCAAAAGGAGACCGGTGAAAGGCATGCACCGGCCGAGGCCCAGCCGCATAACATACAGTCCTTCACGTGCTGTCTGGCCATGGATTATGTGGAAGGCGCGGATCATTCCATGGAAAAGCCGCACGAGTACGAATTTTGGAAAGCCTATGTGCCTAGTTTGATGCCGGCGTGGCCGGGACCGCTCCTCAGTTGGGTCACGACGGATCCACTGACAATGAAAGCGCGTCGCCATAACTTTGATCCGGTCAATGAAGACCGCATGGGCGGCGGCCTATGGACCTATCGACGAATTGCCGATAAGCGGAATTTTGTTGAAGGAACCTATGCCGGCGATATTTGCTTGGTCAACTGGCCGCAAAACGATTATTGGCTGGGCCACTTGTATGGGATCAGCCCGGAGGAAAGCGCGCGCCATCTGGCGCGGGCCAAGCAACTGAGCCTTTCCCTCTTATATTGGCTGCAGACCGAGGCGCCGCGCCCCGACGGCAAGCAGGGCTGGCCGGGATTGCGCTTGCGTAAAGACGTGGTAGGAACCGAGGATGGACTGGCCAAGTATCCCTACCTGCGCGAAGCGCGTCGCATTCGCGCCGAATTCACCGTCTTCGAAGAGCACGTACAGACCGAAGCCCGTATGCAAGTCACCGGACGTCCACGTGATGAAGTGCAGGCCGCGCCGTTTCACGATTCGGTGGGCGTGGGCAGCTATCGTATTGATCTCCATCCCAGCCGCGGTGGCAACAATTATATTGATGTTAGCGCATTGCCTTTTCAAATTCCGTTGGGGGCGCTGATCCCACAACGGATCGAAAATCTCTTGCCGGGCGGCAAGAACTTGGGCGTTACGCATATAACCAACGGCTGCTACCGGCTGCATCCCGTGGAATGGAACGTCGGCGAAGCGGCCGGACTCCTGGCTGCGTTTTGCCTTGAAAAAAAGTCCACGCCGCGGGCGGTGCGCCGCACGGCCAAATTGCTGGAGGAATTCCAGCAGCGTATACAGGCGCAGGGCGTTGAAATTCATTGGCCAAAATTACGCGCCCGGTAGTGGAATTCCCACGGGAATAATGGTATATATTCCCACGGTGGTGGGTGTCGGTGGTGTGGGTATTGTCCCGTTCCTTATGTACTAACCGGACTGATTGGCCGACCAAATGACCAAAGAGAACGAGCTAAAGAAAGAAATTGTACAGATTGGTCGGTGGCTATATGAGCGGGAATATATTGTAGGGATGGAAGGAAACGTCAGCGCCCGTTTGGGAGAATCCTATCTTGTCACGCCCGCCGCCACGTGCAAAGGCTGGTTGACAGCGGAGGCCGTGATTAAAACCGATCAATGGGGACGCCGGCTCGAAGGCGATGGTAAGCCTTCTACCGAATTTGCCATGCATCTGGAAATATATCAGCGAAGACCCGATGTTCAAGCGGTCGTGCACGCGCATCCCTGTTACGCCAGCGCGTTTGCGGTCGCCGGCGAGCCGCTCGACAAGGCCTACATTGCTGAAGTTGTAGTGGGACTGGGATGCATTCCTTTGGCTCAATACGGAGCCCCTTCCACGGAGGAATTACCGGCCTCCATACGAGAGCTTATACCTTTCCATGATGCGATCCTATTGGCTAACCATGGCGCGGTGACCTATGGCGCCAACCTACCGGATGCTTATTTCAAGATGGAGACGGTCGAGCATTTCGCCAAGATTAGCTGGCTGCTGAAAACCCTGGGCGGCCGAAAAACATTGCCGCAGAAAGCCGTCGATAAACTCTTCGAACTACGCGACAAATACGGGGTGCAGGCTCATGACCTACGTAGCCGGGGTTGCCCGGTGGTCATTGATGAAACGGATGACAACGAGCGTGTCACGCTCTCGAAGCAAGAATTAATTGAATGGCTGGAGATGGCGATTGGCAAGCTAACGCGCCGTTGATGGCGTATAGCGGACCAAATTGGTAGATCGGCCATCAAACGAAAAGGAGAATTTATGGCAGAAAGCATGGAAGCCCTTGGCATGATCGAGACCAAAGGTCTGGTGGCAATGATTGAAGCCGCCGACGCCGCGGTCAAAGCGGCGAAGGTGACTTTGGTGGGCTACGAAAAAATCGGGGCCGGGTTTGTCACGGCGATTGTCCGCGGCGACGTGGCGGCCGTCAAAGCGGCAACGGACAGCGGGGCGGCCGCCGCTCGCCGCGTCGGCGAGTTGGTGGGCGTGCACGTCATCCCCAGACCCCATCAAAACCTCGATGAGAAATTGCCGATCTCACCGAAAACATCTCCTAAAGTAAAACCGTCCTTGGAATAGCTATATGATATTGGGACGCGTAGTGGGAACGGTGGTAGCCACCCGCAAGGATGAGAAGCTGGAAGGGAAGAAGCTGCTGATCGTTCAGCAGACCGATCCGGAAACCGGCCAGGCCGGCGCTTATGTGGTGGCGATTGATACGGTAGATGCGGGAGCTGGAGAAACTGTTCTCGTGGTCAGCGGCAGCTCGGCGCGCATGGCTACGGGATTGAAGGACCATCCGATAGATGCCGCGATTGTGGGCATTGTGGATATCGTAAAACTTCAGAATTCCGGACGTGGTTGAGGCCGAATCATAAGGTTAACCGAGGCCGACCGGTTCAAGTTAAGATTGAGTGGGTATGCATCTAGCAAGAGTCATTGGCACCGTCGTAGCCACTATGAAAAATGAAACCCTCCGCGGGAAAAAAATTCTGGTGCTTAAGCCCTTGGATGCGCGCCGGCAACTTCAGGGCAAAGCCTTGCTCGCGCTGGATTCTGTCGGCGCCGGTGTTGGGGAAGACGTGTATTATGTTCGCAGCAAGGAGGCTACGTTTCCCTACTTGCCCGAAGAGGTTCCGAGCGACGCCACCATTGTGGGCATCGTTGATCGCGTTTATCTGGATGAGCCCGCCTTATGATTATTGCCAAGGTTATCGGTAATGTGGTGGCCACTCAGAAACATCGTCAGCTCGAAGGAACCAAATTGCTGATCGTTCAGCCGTTAGGTCTGGACGGGAACGCCAAAGGCGACCCCCTCTTGGCGGTCGATGCCGTGCAGGCGCAGGCCGGTGTGGGCGATCGGGTTTTGGTGGTACAAGACGGTTGGGCGGCTTCCTATTGCATCCGTCAAGAGCTGGCGCCGGTCAATGTGGCGGCCATTGGAGTGATTGATACGGTAGAAGTAAACGGATAAATCCATATGCAGGCCAGAGTCTACGTTACTCTTAAGAAAGGTGTGTTGGATCCGCAGGGAAAAACTATTCAGCGCGCCATCGAAAATCTGGGACATCAAGGTCTTCTTGACGTTCGTCAGGGAAAACTGTTCGAGGTAGAAGTAGACAATGCGCTGGCGCGTGAAGAAGCCGTGCGCATCTTAAATAGCGTTGCTCAGGAAATCTTGACCAATCCGGTCATTGAAACTTTTCGCGTGGAAGTCGAATGAGGGAGCACAACCGGCAGAGCCGGTCGCTCCGTCGCAGGGCTTACGGCTTTATCGCCCTTCTGAAAATACCTGGGAGCGCCGGCGTCTCGCCGGGGGGCCATTGCTATTTTCATTTTTCGCGGCCCCGTGCAAGCGAGCCCGCGGAACGCTTTGGTAAATGGCTGAGTGTAGGAGTACCGTTGTGGAGGCAGAGTTGTTATGAAATTTGGCGTTGTCGTGTTTCCCGGCTCAAATTGCGATCATGATACGGTTTTTGCCATTCATACGGTGACGAACCAGCAGGCCGAGTTCCTATGGCATTCCGAAACGGATTTGCACGGCTGCGACGTGATCATTCTGCCGGGGGGATTTGCCTATGGCGATTACCTGCGCACCGGCGCCATCGCCAAGTTCTCTCCGATTATGCAAGCGATCAAGCAATTTTCCGATGACGGTGGCATCGTTTTAGGCATTTGCAATGGTTTCCAAATCTTGCAAGAGGCTGGATTGCTGCCGGGTTCCATGCTGCGTAACCGTAAGCTAAAATTTATTTGCCGGCAGGTTTCCATACGAACCGAGACTAACGATACTTGTTTCACCAACGCCTGCTCTAAAGGGCAAGTGCTTAGTCTACCCATCGCGCACAATGAAGGAAACTTTTACGCGGACAATAGTACGATGCGGGTTTTGGCCGACAATAATCAAATCGTTTTTCGATTCTGCAATGAACAAGGGGAAATAACTGAAGCGGCTAACGTCAATGGGTCGCTGGGAAACATCGCCGGAATTTGCAATGAGCGACGCAATGTCTTGGGACTAATGCCGCACCCGGAACGGGCCTGTGAAGGCATCTTAGGCAGCCGCGACGGCCGTCTCGTCTTTGAGTCAATGGTCAATGCTTTTGTGCCCAGTCGTATGGGCATGGCTAATCATCAATAGGACCGGACGCCATGGCATAAACCGTTGGGTCCGTTTCTTCCGGAGCGTATGGTCATGGGGGTCCCGCGAATGATGACCACTATAATGAACAAATGCCCTGGTCAAATCAGCCGATAAATACAATGGTAAAGAAACGCGATTTTTATTTCATTCTGGTAATGGTTTCCGTGGTGGCGTTTCTGGGTTATATGTCGAGAATCCACCGCTTCAAGCCCATCCCGGCCAACGAGTATCATAAGAATCTGCAAGCGCCGGATGACTGCCTGCAGTGCCACCAGCATCCTTCAGGATGGTCATTGACTTCGCCGCCGCGCCCTACACCGGGTGATCCTGCCCTGTCCACGGCTATGTCAATGGCGGTTCCCGCGGCCCATCCCAACAAACCGCAGTGCCTACGCTGTCACGAGGGGAAACGGGCTCGGTAGAGTTTCCGATTGTGCCGGCTTACCGCGCCGCGCGCTTTCGCCGGCGGTGGGTAAATGTCGGCCCGCCGAAATCCGCAGACGCCTATCATCAAAGGTGTGATTTCCGTATGATGTACTTGACTAGATGGCAATTATCATCCGATCAGGATAAGTCTCAGCCCCGTAGGGGCGGCATGTTTATAGCCGAGTGTATCCAGAAGGAGGCCTCAAGCTCCGTAGGAGTCCCCCAGCTTGCGAAGACGGCAAGCAGATACCAAGATGAAACTAAGGAAGTTTCGTAACTGTTCGCTGGGCTCACTGAGAGCACACAAGAGACCTCCAGCGGAAGCTGGGGGAGACTCAGGCCCAGCCTACTCCGGCGACGCCCCACTCCCCCCACCCCCTCTCCCCGCCGGGCGGGGAGAGGGGGCCAGGGGGTGAGGGGCTCGTGATGTAGGCTGGATCTTGAAGCTCCCCCGG
>JACOSC010000145.1 GCA_016179055.1 Acidobacteriota bacterium | reverse complement strand
GGCTCGTGCGCACGCTGACCGGGCACACGAGTACGGTGACCTCCGTGGCGTGGTCGCCGGACGGCACGCAGTTGGCCAGTGGGTCTTGGGATCGCACAGTGCGCGTGTGGGCGGCCGAGGACGGCCGGCTGCTGCGTATGCTGACCGGACATACGAATTGGGTATCCTCCGTGGCGTGGTCGCCCGACGGCATGCAGTTGGCCAGTGGCTCTTACGATAGCACGGTGCGGATGTGGGCGGCTGACGATGGCCGGTGGCTACGCACGCTGACCGGGCACACCAGTTTTGTGAGCTCTGTGGTGTGGTCGCCCGACGGCACGCAGCTGGCCAGTGGGTCTTTTGATCGGACAACGCGGGTGTGGGCGGCCGAGGACGGTCGGCTGCTGCGCACACTGACCGGGCACACGAGTTTGGTGTGGTCCGTAGCGTGGTCGCCGGACGGCACGCAGTTGGCCAGTGGGTCTACCGATGGCACGGTACGGGTGTGGGCGGGCGACGACGGCCGGCTGGTGCACACGCTGACCGGACATACGAATGGGGTATCCTCCGTGGCGTGGTCCCCGGACGGCACGCAGTTGGCCAGTGGGTCTTTTGATTGGACAACGCGGGTGTGGGTGGCCGACGATGGTCGGCTGCTACGCACGCTCACCGGGCACAGGAGTGAAGTGACCTCCGTGGCCTGGTCGCCGGACGGTACGCAGTTGGCCAGTGGGTCTAGTGATTACACGGTGCGGGTGTGGGCGGCCGATGACGGCCGGCTGGTGCGCACGCTGACCGGGCACGGGGGTGGAGTGACCTCCGTGGCCTGGTCGCCCGACGGCACGCAGTTGGCCAGTGGGTCTAGAGATGCCACGGTGCAGGTGTGGGCGGTCGACGATGGCCGACGTCTGCGCATGCTAACCGGGCACAATGGTGAAGTGACCTCCGTGGCGTGGTCGCCGGACGGCACGCAGTTGGCCAGTGGGTCTTGGGATCGCACAGTGCGCGTGTGGGCGCGCGAGGACGGCCGGCTGCTGCGTACGCTGACCGGACATACGGATGGGGTATCCTCCGTGACGTGGTCGCCCGACGGCACGCAACTGGCCAGTGGGTCCAGCGATTACACGGTGCGGGTGTGGTCGGCCGACGACGGCAGGTGGCTGCTCACGCTGACCGGCCACACGTATGCGGTGACCTCCGTGGCGTGGTCTCCGGACAGCACGCAGTTGGCCAGTGGGTCGGTCGATGCCACAGTGCGGGTGTGGGCAGCCGAGGACAGTCGGTGGCTGCGCACGCTGGTCGGGCACACGAGTGGGGTGGCCTCCGTGGCGTGGAGGCCCGACGGTTGTTCTCTGGCCTCCGGCTCGTACGATGGCACGGTCCGCTGGTGGGGCCCGACGCCTTAACGGCGCGATCCGGCGGCGGTGCGCCCGCCCGCGGCGCACCGCCTATCCATAGCCGCTTCTACCCGTCTCACCACTGAGACACAGAGTTCACGGAGGGATACGGCCGTCACAGCTTCCCGGTGGCCTATGTGCCTCTGTGGCGCCTACGCAACTCGCCGCAATGAAAACAGGACCGCCTGCGGTAGCGGGCGGGTAAGCCGGGGCCGCGGCGCAACCGGCCGCTTTCGCTCCCGGTTCTGTATCCGTGCAGACCCCTCATCAACAGTTACTATAAATTTAATCGTAGGAATGTTCAGGCGCCGGAAAAACGCCTTGTTTAACATCGGCCACATAGCGGGAGAAGGCATCACGCATCAGCGGTCCCAAGTTGGCGTAGACTTTAACAAATTTGGGATGGAACTTTTCAAAGATGCCCAGCATATCGTGCAGCACCAGCACCTGGCCGTCGCAGTGAGGCCCGGCGCCGATCCCGATGGTAGGAATGGTCAGCGCCTCCGATACACGCGCGGCCAACCCTTGCGGAATCTTTTCAAGCACGAGAGCAAAGCAGCCGGCGTTCTCCAGGGCTTTGGCGCTTTCCAGAATGCGCTGAGCCTCGTTGGCAGTCCCCCCTTGCAGCTTGTAGCCGCCAAATTTAAAAACCGACTGAGGCGTCAGCCCGATATGGCCCATAATCGGGATACCGGCGCCGACGATTCGTTTGATGGTAGGTACCATACGGCGGCCGCCTTCCAACTTGACGGCGTGCGCTCTCCCTTCTTTCATCATGCGGCCGGCGCTGACCAAAGCTTGTTCCGGGCTTACCTGATACGACATGAAGGGGAGATCGCCAACCACCAGAGCCCGCTTGGTAGCCCGCGCGACAATTTCCGTATGATAAAGCATGTTTTCCAGGGTGATGGGAAGCGTGGTTTCATGACCGGCCACCACCATGGCGAGAGTATCACCCACTAGGATTACATCCACACCCACCTTGTCAATAATCTCGGCGGTGAGATAGTCGTAAGCGGTTAACATGGCAATCTTTTCGCCACGCGCGGTCATTTCCTGGAGGACGGCTGTTGTTATTTTTCCCGCCATTTCGTCTCGCTCCTTGTGATTAATTTGTTCACCGACCCTACGCTCATAGCAGCATTTAAGCTACAGTAAATCCTTGCGCATTGCAAGCGCAAGGAGAGTAAGCACGATTAGCCATCGGCCGGTCCATAGTCGGCATGATAGGCAAAAGGGAAGTGCCTCCTAAAAAAAGTGGCCGCGGCCAATCAAAACAATTGGCCGCGGCCGTGGCTTTCAAATCAGCTTATTATTAATGATGCCATCGATACTCCAGGATCTCGAGGGCAGGGGCAAGGCCGCACTCACCGTCCTTACCGGTTAGTGTTCCTATAATGTTCACATGCGTACGGGTACTGGACTCTGCCATTGCGCACCTTTGTTCAAAGATTTCCGTCGCCTCGGGCGAAATAATTATCTCATACGGGTCACCCTGACCCACGCTGTAACCGGTGTAGAAAACACAGCCACAGCCCTCGACGTTGACCACACGTCCGACCAATTCGATTTCTTCGCCGGTTCCCGCGCAAACAGGTTGTCCAATGAAGATAGTCATTAATAGTAGAAAACTAATAAAAGTAATTTGTCTTACTGGTCCAAGATTTTTCATTAGTGATACCTCCATACGTTCATTAAGTTTCTAATATTGATTTATCTGTTTCTAGAAAGGAACTTCTTCCTTATTTGAACAGCAGCCCAATCGTACACTTTTGCGGGTGTCGCGTCAAGAACTCGGGGCTCACCCCTTCCTGCAGATTTGTCGGCAGGCTATCGAATCGCTGCACGATTCCACTTGAGCCTACAGGTTTGATCTGATATGTTATGGGGTGCCGCTTACCACCCAAAGCTCCGAAGAAGCTACGAGAACAAGCTTCCGGCTATCGTGGGGCGACGCGTGGCCTGCGGCAAATGTCCAAACTTCCGATGCCCCTTTGTGGGTCGCCACGACGGATGAAAGCAGACCGCCTGCGGTAGCGGGCGGGTGGCCGGGGAAGGGCGTATCCGGTCGCTACCGCTCCCGGTTCTGTTTCATTTTCTAGGAGAAGCTTGATGGCGGAAAAAAAGGTACAGGACGCTATCGTGGTGGGTTCGGGAGCCGCCGGCGGGATGGCCGCCAAGCAGCTCTGCGAGAAGGGACTCAAAGTCCTGCTGTTGGAGGCTGGGCGGACCATAAATCCCAGCAAGGACTTCATCCACCATAAATGGCCATACGACTTCAAGTACCGCGGAAAGCTTTCTCCCAGTAAAGCTCCCTTTCTGCCCTATACGGCCGATGCATGGACGGAGCATCTCTACGCCAATTTGTCCGATCACCCTTATACCACCGAGCCCGGCAAACCTTTCGTATGGGTCCGCTTGCGGGCCGTCGGCGGCAAGACCTTGATATGGGGCCGCGTCTCGCTTCGTATGAGCGATCTCGATTTCAAAGCCAAGAGCCACGACGGTTACGGCGACGATTGGCCGATCAGCTATAAAGCCATCGCGCCCTATTATGATCTCGTGGAGTCCATGGTGGGGATCAGCGGCAACGCGGATCACATTTCACATCTGCCCGATGGAAAATTCCTACCTCCCGTGCCTATGAATTGCGGCGAGCATATTCTTAAGAAAGGCTGCGAAAAATTGGGCCGACGCCTGATCAACAATCGCTGTGCGGTAATCACGCGCGACTATAATGGAAGGCAGGCCTGCCACTGGTGCGGTTACTGCGGCCGCGGGTGCGACAGCAACTCGATGTTCAACTCCCTGGCGGTAACCCTCCCAATGGCGATGAAAACCGGCAATCTGACATTACGTCCTAATTCGGTGGTTCGCCAGGTGCTCGTTGATCCGCACACCGGGAAAGCCGGCGGCATCGGATTTTTTGATGCGAACACGAAGCAATATGTGGAAGCCCATAGCAAGCTTGTGGTTCTCGGCGCTTCCACACTTGAGAGCACTCGTATCATGTTGAACTCAATATCTACGCAATATCCGAACGGCATCGCCAACTCCAGCGGCGTTCTGGGTCATTACTTTATTGAGCACATTATGGGGTCCGGGGCCGTAGGCTTGGCGCCTACACTTAAAGGAAAGCGGATTGAAAATGAGGACGGCCGGCCGATCGGCACATACATTCCGCGCTTCCGAAATGTGAACACTCGTGAGAAACAATTCCTACGCGGGTATGCTTTCCAGTGCAACAGCGGAGCCGGGCTGTTCCCCGGCACGGCGAAAGAAGTCCCCGGATTCGGGGCCGATCTTAAGAGTGCGATCCGCAACAATTACCCCGCATTGGTCAGCATGGGCGGCTTTGGCGAAGTCCTCGCTCGTTACGACAATCATGTCAGCATCGACAAAAACCGTCTCGATCCGTGGGGCATACCAGTACTGAAGATGCATGTTGCCTACGGTGAGAATGAGCGCGCCATGAGTAGGGATATCGCGGATACCGCCGAAGAGATCATGCGCGCCGCCGGCATTGAGATTCTGGTGCGAAACCGAGCGCTGCGCACTCCGGGTTGGAGCATTCATGAGCTGGGCACGGCTCGTATGGGAAATGATCCCAAGACCTCCGTGCTTAACACCTTTTGCCAAGCGCACGACGTTAAGAATCTTTTTGTCGTCGATGGAAGTTGTTTCGTATCGGCCAGCAACCAGAATCCTACACTTACTATTATGGCGCTCTGCGCGCGGGCCTGTGATTACATCGCCGAAGAGTACAAGGCCGGAAGGCTCTGATCAGCCGCCCGTGAATGAAAAAACACAACCGCCTGCGGTAACGGGCGGGTGGCCGAGGTGGGTAGGCCGGAGTGAGACCTACCCGGTCGCTACCGCTCCCGGTTCTGTTTCACGGGGGTTATTTTCAGAGGAGTCGTTCATGCGCCCTGTGGGCGCACTACGAAATATGAAAATAGCAACGACACCCTGGGAGCGCCCCGACTACCGTCGGGGCAAGGGTGGACGCAATTCGCTACGGGAGTCGCCCCGACGGTAGTCGGGGCGCTTCCAGGTATTTTCAAGGATGAATTTTATGAATAGCCCCTCCGCTCTCGCTCGCCTAGCCCTGGCGCTGATTCTCCTTGCCGGGACGACACTGGCGCAATCCCAGGTCGATAAGGATCAAGAGATCGCCCGACTCAAGGCACAAATTGAACGGCTGAACAAAGCCGCGGCTGATCGTGACCAATTGGGACGCTACGCCGAGGCCAATCGCCGCCTCAGTCCGCCCGCCCCTGGTGAATACCGCGTCGTTTTCCTCGGCGACTCCATCACGGACGGCTGGAAGCTCGATCAGTTCTTCCCCGGCATGCCTTACATCAATCGTGGCATTACCGGCCAGATTACCAGCCAAATGCTGGACCGATTCAAAGCCGACGTCTTGGATTTAAAGCCCCGCGCCGTGGTGATACTGGCAGGGATCAACGACATCGCTCGCGGCGTCGACAATGCCGTAATTCAAAATAACCTCGAGATGATGTACATGTTGGCTAGAGCCGGCAACATCCGCGTGGTGCCGGCCTTGGTGCTGCCGATCAGCGATTATCACAAAGGTAAGGACCCGCGCTATGAGCGGAGCAAGTCGCTACCGCCCGAGCGCATATTGGTCCTGAACCGCTGGATCAAATCTTTTTGCGAAAGCAAAAACTTGACCTGCGTGGACTATTTTAAGGCGCTGGCTGACGAGAAGGGATTCTTGCCCGCCGATTTGTCCAGTGACGGCCTGCACCCTAATGATAAAGGCCGCGCCAAAATGGCGCCGATGGTAACCGCCGCGTTGGATGGTAAACCGTAAGACCCCCCTGGTAGCGCCCCGACTACCGTCGGGGCAAGGGTGGACTCGACTCGCAACGGAACTCGCCGGCAGGGATGCCGGCGCTACCACATATTTTCTGAGGAGGTTTTCTATGACTTCTGCAAAACAAGGGCTTTTTCTGCTGCTGTTCACTGCTATGTTTTCGTTGCCCATGTCCGCTCAGACGGAAGCGCGTTTGATGCGTTTCCCCGACATCCACGGCGAACGCGTGGCCTTCGTTTACGCCGGCGACCTGTGGGTGGCTTCGACACGCGACGGTATGGCTCGCCGCCTCACAACTCATAAAGGTCTGGAGCTCTTTCCCAAGTTCTCGCCCGACGGTCAGTGGCTTGCCTTCTCTGCGGAGTACGACGGCAATCGTGACGTGTATATCGTTCCCGCGGATGGCGGCGAACCCCGGCGACTTACCTACAGCCCCGACATGGGAGGCAATCCCTCCGAACGAATGGGGTATGACAACATTGTCATGGGCTGGACGCCCGACAGTCAACGCATTCTTTACCGATCGCGGCGGGAAAGCTTTAGCCCATGGGCAGGCAAGCTCCATACGATCAGCAAAGAGGGAGGCGTTCCCGAGTCCCTGCCGTTGCCGCGCGGCGGATTCACTTCCTTCTCGCCCGATGGGAAGAAGATTGCTTACAACCGCGTCTTCCGTGAATTCCGCACTTGGAAACACTACCGCGGCGGCCAGGCCGATGATGTGTGGATCTACGATTTGCAGAGCGGCAGCCTGGAAAATATCAGTCAAAATCCAGCGCAGGATATCATACCAATGTGGCGCGGTCAGAAAATTTATTATGTTTCCGACCGCGATCACACCGCCAATATCTTTGCCTACGATCTCTCCACCAAACAGACCAAGAAACTTACCAACTATACCGAGTACGATGTTAAATTTCCCAGCGCCGGACCCCAGGCCTTGGTTTATGAAAACGGCGGTTATCTCTACAAACTCGATTTTGAAACCGAACAAATCCAAAAGCTGACGATACAGGTTCATGATGACCGTGTACTGGCCCGGCCCGAGTACGTCTCCGTTAACGAAAACATTACGGAGTTTGACCTTTCCCCCGACGGCCAGCGCGCCCTCTTCGTCGCCCGCGGCGAGCTGTTCACCGTCCCGGCGGAGAAAGGCAATACCCGCAACCTGACGAACACTTCCGGGGCGCGCGAGAAGAGCGCGGTATGGTCGCCCGACGGGAAATGGATCGCCTACATCAGCGACGCGACGGGTGAAGATGAGATTTATGTACAGGCGCAAGACGGCCGCGGCCAGCCGCGGCGGATCACCCATGATGGCCAAGCTTTTCGTTTCTCCTTGGTCTGGTCGCGGGACAGCAAAATGCTGCTCTCAGCCGATAAGAACCTGCGGCTTTATTACGTCGACCTTGATACTCAAAAAACCACGGAGATTGATAAGAACGCTTACGGCGAGATAACTATGTATAGCTGGTCGCCGGACGGCCGCTGGGTCGCCTATGCCAAGCCGGGAAAGAACAGCATGAACGCTCTCTATCTTTACTCGCTCGAACAAAAGAAGATTTTTCCGATAACTAACGGCTTTACCGTCGACTGGAATCCCGTATTCGATCCCGAAGGCAAATATCTCTACTTCCTATCCAACCGAGATTTCAATCCTACGTTGGGCGCGTTTGAGCTTAGCTTTACCTATACCAACATGACCCGCCCTTACGTGGTGACGCTCGCAGCTAATGCGGCATCGCCATTGGCTCCCCAAAGCGACGAGGTTAAGAGCGCCGAGAGCCAGGAAAAGCCGGGCGAGGCTGCGGAAGAAAAGAAAGACGGGAAAACGGGCACGAAGAAAGATGAAAAGTCGATGGCGCCGAAGCCCATCCAAATCGATACAGACCGTATCGGGGATCGCATCGTTGCCTTGCCTATAGCGGCCGGCAATTATAGCGGCTTGCGCGCTGCCAAAGGGAAACTCTTTTATATCGCTCGTCCCCAGACCGGCAAGCCCACTCTGAAGATGTTTGATATGGAGAAACGCAAGGAGAACGAGCTGCTCCCTGCCGAAAATTATGACCTGGCGGCCTCCGGTGAAAAGATTATTTATCGGAATGAGAAGACCTATGCTATTGTCGATGCCAAACCTGCAGCTAAACCCGGAGAAGGGGCCTTGAACTTGTCCGGTTTGAAAATGAAACTGGATCGCCGGGCCGAATGGAAGCAAATCTTCGACGAAGCCTGGCGCATGGAACGGGACTATTTCTATGCCGCCAATTTGCATGGCGTGGATTGGACCAAGATGCGGGAGCGGTTCAGTCGATTGCTCCCCTTTGTTTCGCACCGTGCCGATCTCACATACCTTATCGGTGAGATGATTGCCGAGCTCAACGCCTCCCATGCTTACGTCGGCGGCGGCGACGCGCCGACCCTTGAAAAAGTAACGCTGGGTCAATTGGGCGCCGACCTGGAGCTCGACCCCCAAAGCCGGCGCTATCGCATCAAGCGGATTTTGCAAGGCCAGAATTGGACGGAAGATCGCCGCTCGCCGCTCACCGAGGCAGGCATCAACGTGAAAGAAGGCGAATATGTATTAGCGATTGACGGCAAAGAACTGCAAGCGCCAACCAATCCCTACAGTTTGCTGGAAAATACAGTGGGCAAAACCGTAACCTTGACGGTCGGCAGGCCGGACGAATTGGGTAATGGGCGCGAGGTCATCGTTCGTCCCATAGCCGGTGAAACCGGTTTGCGTTATTACAACTGGGTGGAAGCCAATCGTCGCTATGTTGAGAAAGCGACCGGCGGGAAGGTGGGCTACTTACATATTCCCGATATGGGCATCCCCGGATTAAACGAGTTTGTTAAGTATTTTTATCCGCAGATTGATAAGGAGGGCTTGATTGTTGACGTGCGCTACAACGGCGGCGGCTTCGTTTCACAGATGATCATCGAGCGGCTCCGCCGTGTGTTGACCGGGATGAGCGCGCCGCGCAATTGGACGGATACGACTTACCCGCGCGCGGTTTTTGTCGGACCCATGGTTTGTTTACTTAACGAATTTTCCTCTTCCGACGGCGATATTTTCCCGTATCAATTTCGTGTGAATAAACTGGGTCCGCTCATCGGCAAGCGTTCGTGGGGCGGCGTTGTCGGCATCCGCGGCAATATCCCGCTCATCGACGGCGGGTACATAACGCGGCCGGAATTTGCCAATTATTCCGCCGATGGCCGATGGGTAATGGAAGGCGAGGGTGTTACGCCTGACATTGAAGTGGACAATCCGCCACTGGCCGAATTCAATGGCCAGGATGCGCAGTTGGATCGTGCGATTCAGGAGGTTCTTGAGCGGATGAAAACCTACTCCGTGAAGCGGCCGCCGCGCCCGCCTGAGCCGGTCAAGAATTAACTAAAGTAATGCCTATGAGAATTCTCAGCGAAAATATCCCTGCAAGGGATACGGTTAATAGCCGGGGGTGGAGCGGAACCCCCGGTACAAGGCCACCCCAAGACCTCGACCCTGAAAGGGTCGTAGTTAGCCACCATGGCCCAAATCTCCAGAGGCTCAGTCCCACAGATATCTCATATAGGTCGTGACCGCGACCCTTTCAGGGTCGGGATGTGTGGGGGGCCTTGTTTCCGTGGGTTTCACCCACGGCTATTAACCGCTGCCCTTTCAGGGCAGGCCGCTTGACCAAATGATAGCAAAGCTGACAGGCTGTCACCAGTAGGCCAGGTGCGTGCCATGCGCTTCCAACCCATTTCTGGCAAAGACGCAAAGGAAAATTCTTGAATCGAACACCGCCTCCCCGCCCGAAACTGACCCATTACTAACTAAACATCTTTCTGAAGCTCGATCATAATAAACGCGCGGATGCCAAAATCCTGCCCCCTTGCGGGGCCCTGGAGTGTGGGACAGGCATCTTGCCTGTCCCACTTTTCCAAAAACATTTTCTTGAAAGATATATTATAGCCAGGGGCGGCGCGGCGCTTGCCCCTGGCTATTACATCCCGCTCCTGCGGAGCTACGCGAACAAGCTTCGTCGGCTAGACTTCCCGCCTGGGGAAGCCTTCGTAGCAGATTACGGTCTAGCGAGTTGTGTAATCGCGGACCGGCCCCTTGGCGCCGATGCCAACGATGTAGTGTTTTCCGGTGGGGTCCACGCTCACCTTGATGAACTCCCCGCGGCAGGATTCATCCATGTTGGCGATGAAGTCGGACGGCGGGTTATCTTTGGCGGTGGTCAATAGATTGCGATGCAGGGCGTAAACGGCTTCTATGCGCGGGAGTCCACGCAACAGCGCATATACCGAAGCATCGCCGCCTTTTTTCGGGCCGTTATTAATAATGGCGACTCGTGGATCCAGACTGCGCACCAGCGTCGGATTGTTGCTCGACGCCACGCCATGTTGGTTAACCTGGTAGACATCCACCGGTCCTACTTTGTTGGTCGGGCAAACCAGATTCTTCTCGAAATTCCATGACAGGTCGCCGCCATCAAAGAATCTGAACGAGCCGTAGCTCAGGAGCAGCGCCACGCTACGCCCATTGTCCGATCGGTCCTCCGGCTTGGGGCGATCTTCCTTGCACAGCGGATTGTCCATGGACGTGCCCTTGTCCGCCGGCACGTTGCCATCCGAGGCGACGCATCTTATACGGATGGGAGGCAGCCCTCTGACTTGGTTGGCGGCCAACGGAAGATTATCCCCGGGACGCAAAGGGGTCGACAGGCCTTTTGAAACTTTCTTATAGGCGGCGATCAAATTCGGGAAATGGTGAGGGTCTTCGGCGAGTCGCTCCGGGATACCATGGTGATAATATCGCTTGATCGGCATCATTTCGCTCAGCCGCGCAATTCCGCCAAAGTGGTCGCGGTGCCAATGCGTTGTAACGGAGTGATCGATCTGTGAAAGCTTGGCCACCTCCGTGGCCACATGATGGATGCGCTTGGCATCGCGGTCATCCGGTCGTTTCCAGCCGCAGTCGATCAGCACCGACTCGCCGGCCGGCGTAACGATCAGCGTCGCCGCTCCCCCTTCTACATCGATGAAATAGATATACAGACTCTTGTCTGAGACGGCGCTCCACCATCCCGCTTTAGTCGCCGACCAACTATGGACGGCCGCCAATACAAGACCTGTCGTCAGGAGTAGGCATAGCTTTTTCATCGTACGCCGGTCTAGCGACATAATGGTTCCCCCTGAATCCAAAGTTCGGCGCCCACCGCAGTAAACGGCATTGTAGCAGCAAGACAGTTTCCTGTCCAGACACCGGTTTTCCTGAGGTGTACGCCAAATTTGTTGGTGGTTTGAATCAACCAGGGGGATTTTCTGGTGATGATTTTGTACATTTATCGTAGGATTCATTTAACCACAAAGACACGAAGACACAAAGCTGAAAACGTTTGAGCTAATACCATGTGAAACGGAGAGGGTTGTAAAAGTAATCATTGAGGCCGCGTTTAAAGTTCACAGTTCTCTGGGACCAGGATTGCTCGAATCTTTGAAGCACAACTTCAGTCTTGCGGGGCGCCGGAAGACCTCGGTCAGGCGGGTCTATGCGGGAGGCAATAGAGCGGGAGCAAGCGTTACTTCCGTCAGCAATTCTCGATGTAGCTAAAAATGTTGAAACCGGACCGATGACACAGGGAGTTCTTGTGCGTGCCGCCGGTATGAGCCAAAAAAGGAGGCTGACGATGGCCGCGGCGACCTCTGGGCGGCCGGCTAGCGCCCATCGACCCGAGCCGTTGAGTAACGAAGAGCCCCGCCCTGGAGGGCCCTTCTTAAAATTCCCCATCCATTTTGCGGTAAGTCCCGCTCAGTGGGATACCCCCCATCAGCGGTAATTCCTGCCGACAATGACAATATTAGTCTTTGCGTTTTCCAACGGCGCGAACCCAATGGCGGTCTCCAATTCTTAACCCGTACCGGACACCAGATTCCATAGGGGTACTTCTTTGGAACACATCGCTGGTTCTGAATCAATTCTGCTCGTCGCTCAGCGGATTAGGAATTAGCAGCCAGGCGTGGCCGAGCTGGCCGTGGCGCATTCCACCGCCGACAATCCATCCGTTTTCGTTGATGTCCCATGGAACCAGCAGGGCGTCCCAACCCTCATCCTGAGGAATCAAATCCAGAAGCCGCCGATATTGGCCGTCTTCGATTAGGAACCCTTCAAATGGGCTGGTGCGGTCATCGAGATCCTTGACGAAGCCGATGATCTGGCCGGCGCTATTAATGGCGGTGGCGATACCCTGTGGCCGACTGAACAAATGCCCGACCAGATTAATGGGAATGCCGTTTTCCCACAGCACGGGGCTTTCCGGGTGCGATATGAGGAACTGCGCCTCGCCGACAATTTGGTTCGCATTGTTCACGTGGAACGCCCGGCTGGTCACGCCGCCCAGCGATGGGTGATTGTGCAGATCGATCATGACGCCGTCCTGCCATGAGAAAGCATGCGTGCCTCGGTAACTAAACTCGCCGACAATGCGGCCGGATTCACTGATAGCCCAAGGTTGCACGCGGAGCGAGCCCTCCGGAAAGCCGGTCAGCTCGGTGACGATGCCGTTATCAAAGCGGAAACCCACCCGCTCGTTTCCATACGGGCGTCTGGCAATGCCCGTGATGATGCTGCGAACGGTGCCGGCGGCGGCTGATTCCAGCACAAGGTCATCGCCACCCCGTATGAGCGTGTTGAGATCGGTAATCACGCCGCCTTGCCACAGGCTTGCCTTAGAATCAAAGTAGACGCGAATATGGTCGCCGACGCGCTCGATGGTCACCAGTTCGGAAACGCCGGTGATGAGACCGCTATCGTTGATGTGGTAGGAACTGTTGCTATTGTCATCAGTGAGGCGCGGGAGCAAATAGCCATCGTGGTTGGGATTCCAGTAGACCGCTTGAGCCTGGAAGTCGGGAAGCAGCTCGAAGCCGACTACTTCTCCGGCCTGGTTGACGGAGCGCGCTTCGGCCTGGCGTACCGGCGCGCGCTCGGTGAGATCGATGATTCGGTAGCGTGACGAACCGGCTGATGCCGGCCCCGTCATAAGAGCACATAGAAATAGAAGCACTAGGGCTAATATGAGACGACGACTTGATGTCATAAAAAAACTCCTCCATTCTTTGAAACGGCCCACTCGGCAACCGAGATTTGCGCTTGAGTGAGAATCACGGGACCTAAATCAGAATTTGTCTTTTCCCCTGCCAAAGAGTCTATCAGGCCATGAAGCGAAAAACAACCAAACCAAAATGTGCATTACCCTCGAAAGGTAATAGCCATTTCCCATTTCAGCGTTGGTACAGCAGGACTCGAGTATAATTCCATAAATAGTTAGACTCTAGCTGCGTTATAGGGCATAATTATCTTAAGGCGATGGTAATGCCGTTGGTCAAACAACGGAAACCCCTGGTTTTCGGTGAAGATGAAAGTGCGCAGTTTCGCATTGGGTTGCGTTGGCAGATCGCTTGGCACTTAAGGTATAACTTAGCTACACGACCGCCGCGGCTCGTATTTTTTTACACCGACACTTGGTTCCTGGCTCCACAGGGTCGAATCGCTCTTCGACAAAATGGCTGAGACATATAATTGTTTGATACGCACAGGACGATAAGCTTGCCTGGCGCAAAGGAAAAGTCTATGAAAAAGTTCAGTCTCTTATTGATGATTAGCCTAGCTCTCTCAACGGTGGTTTTCGCCGGTGGCGTTGACTGCGAAAGAATTGTTCCGTGCAAGTTCCGGCGCCCGGGTACCCCTTGCGCCGAACGAGAATGCCCTGCTTTCATCATCTTGGTTTCCCAAGAGATGACGATACAAGTGAACGTTGAGCATTTCGATCAACCGCTTTGTGACGGAAATCTCCAGAGCGAAGACCAATTTGCCATTGATTTGAAGGGTCCGGGATTCTGGATTGTACCTTTTCTCCTGGGAGATTCTTGCGCCCCAGCCGTACCCTACTCGCTAAGGTACACAGTGGACGATTGCGACCCGGTTTGCGGCACCTATTACTGTGGACTTCCGAATCCGGGAGATTGCGAGCCGACCGACTAACCTGGATTTCCACGGAGGTAATTTACCTGAGTCCCAGGTCCGTTTGGCGTCTCCAATACGTTGTCATTAGTAATTCCGTTACCTTCCATCGCGGGGCACGCGTCGGCGTGTACGCCATACCGTAGCGGGCGGTCGCGGCCACCCGCGGGTCCGGGGCCGTCTCAAACTCATCCCGCCGTTGTGCGATTATCACAGGGGCACATTGATTATTACGGAGGTTCTATGAAAAGACTTTTCCCTTTCGTAGGAGCGCTCGTCTTTTTCGTTTTGTCGCTATCGGGCTTGGCGGCAGTCAGGGATTTTGAGGGAGACCTGAGAACGCTCATACCGGCGATCAAGACGCACATGCGCCAAGTCGCCGGACCGGGCACGAATCGGTTTGTTGTTCCAACCACCCGTCAAATGAATACCTGGCGAACCGCGATTCGCGCCGTACTTGATCAAGATCTTGACACGGCAGACCGCCTCCTTTCAACACTAGCAACTTCCTACAAGATAATCCGCTTTACCGACACCACTGAGAATCGCACATACTATCTCTTGCTCGAGGCCAACCTGACCAAAGGCATCACTCCTATCGTGGAGAAAGGTTGGGGAACCTTTATTTTCGATCCGGACCCCCAACGGCTGCTCAGTCTTCAAGTCCCGCATCCCATCTTTGACGCCGACACCGACCGTGAGGGCATTGAAATATTTCTGCATGTCGGCGCCGGAAGTTTTCTTATGTCGGGCACCCATCGCTGCGCTAATAGTCGCGCCAGCCAGTGTACTACGGGGACCACAGCCGCCTGCGGCGGCACGCGCGCCATTTTTCGCGAGTCCGATGTCGCGCATAATGTGGCTACCTTGTTTCACCAGACACACGCTGAAATCGTGACTAAGATACCGGAGACCACCGCGATTCAGATTCACGGCAATAACGGCGCCGGCTGCCCGGATGCCTTGATCAGCAACACCAACGGCGATTACACCACGGCGGAAGGAGGCAACATTCAGACGTTGGCCGGCTATATGGAAGGCGGTGATTTTGAGGTGCGCATCTGTGACCCGCGGCCGAGCGTTTGCAACCTTTGTGGGGCCGGCAACATGCAAGGTAGATTTACCAATGGCTCGACCAACCCATGTACGCGATCAGCCAGCAGTTCTAACGAGCAGTTCATTCACATTGAGCAGAGTCGACAACTTCGCCAGGATTACAGCGCCCTTATCGACGCGATATTGCAGACTTTTCCTTAAGTCGGAGAGCGTGTGCCCGGCGCCGGGACCACGCACAAATAATAAAAGCGGGGGCGCCGGCTTGACTAGGTCAGGGAACGAAAATCTGTACGCCGTAGGGTCCGACGCTTACGTTGACGCGCGTAACACCGCCGCCGTCATCATAGGCCGTCATGGTCCGCGAGCTGAGTTGGTCTTGCAGAATCGTCCTAGGCGGAATGACCGAAGTCGTGACCCTGGGGTTGGCTGTCTGATTGGAGTTTGAAGTATTGAGCACAACCATAACTTCCTGATCCCCCTCGCGCCGTGTGTAGATATATAGACCGGCGCCCTGCGCGTTGTTCCAGCGCTGGGTTTGCGCGCCGCGCCGCAGGGCGATATTCTGTGACCGTATTTCGTTTAGGCGTTTGATATATTGAAAGAGCGGATGATCCGTGTTGAAGTTATCGCCAGGGTGGTCTCGATTGCCATCCCAATTAGGATTTTCGAACATGTCCTCACGGTTGCGATCCCCCTCCCGCCGCCCGCTAAACCCTTGCTCGGTTCCGTAATAAAGTGTGGGAATCCCCAGGCTCGTGTGTATGAAGGCCAGCGCCACGCGCAGCTTGGCCGTTCCGTTAGCTCCACCATTGTATAGAAAACGCGAGACATCGTGATTATCCAAGAACGTGAGGAGCAGGGCAGGGCTATAATAATAATGATTATTCGCGTAACGGGCATCCAGGCGCGAAGTGGCGCCATTGCCTTTGAACACTTCTTGAATGGTGAAGTACATCGGGAAATACACTAAGCTGTCCAGCGCGAAGGCGCCGCCGCCGCGCGTGCCGGTGTAGCGTCCCAGCCTCTGGTCATTGCCATCGAAAAACTCGCCCGTGAGGAAAAAGTTATCTTTGCCGATACTGCCGGCATAGGTCTTGATCGCGCTTGAAAAAGCTTGCCAGAATCCCAGCTCCACGTGCTTGACGGCGTCCACGCGAAAACCGTCAACATCCGTGTTGGCGATCCACCATTTGGTAATCTTGATAAGCAGGGCGCGCACATTCGCCGATTCCGTACGGAAATCATCCAACCCAGACAACTCACCCAATTCCGCATGGGAAGGGTTGGCGCCTTGATCGTCAAAGCGGTCGAGAGCGCCGTAGGGATGGAATACGCTCAGGTCGCGGAATTCCAGAGGATACGGAAGCGGCTTTCCCGAATTGCGCGTGAAGTAAATAAAATCCGTTGGATGGCCCTGCGGGTACTGGAAGTTATAGCGGCCGTCCGTATTATAAATAAGGTCCGCCTGGTGATTGCAGGTGACGTCAAGGATAACGTACATGCCGCGACTATGCGCGGCATCGACAAAATCGCGCAATTCTTGCAGCGTGCCCTGCTGCCGCGCCGGCATGAGGAAGTTGACGGCGGCGTAGCCATGATAGGCCTCCCAGTTTTGCAAGACCGGCGTAATCCAGATAGTTGTAATACCGAGTTGCTGCAGGTAATCCAATTTGGAAGTCAGTCCAACCCAGTCGCCGCCATGTATAGCGCGCCCATCCGACAGATTAAAATTGGCAAAGGCCAGACGATCGTTGGTCGGATCACCATTGGAAAAACGATCCGTCATCACCATGTAAACACTTTGATCGCGCCAGGCTGCGGGCGACGGCGTCGCCATCCCTTCACCTTTATAAAAAGGTGGATTATTTTCAATGTCGGCCACGGCCGTAGGTAGATCGCTTACCACATAAATGGCGTTGCGGTTGCGACGGCTCTCCGAGCCATCCGGCGCTACGGCCCGCGTGCGATAAGCCACGGCCGTATTGTTCTCTTGCGGAGGGAGGAGCGCGGTCACCAAGTCATAGGATCCGCGATTGATGACGTAAGTAGCCGGTATAGTCGCAAAGGTTCGTCCACCATCAAGGGAGTAATCGACAAAAGCCCGGTTGCCGCCACGCACTTCAAACATCGGCGCCGGGGAGTCCGCCGATTGGAAGATCCATTGGTTGGGCGGTCGGGTCGTATCGTCACGGACCTCATTGGCGATGGCCGCCGTAGTGGTTAGCGTTGGGTAATTGACGGCCAGAGTAAAATCGGTCGTGCCGGCGGGATCGCCATCCGGCATGGCGACGCGAATAGTGAACGTTCCGATCTGAGAGCTAAGATCCGACACCGGTTGGGGGCTCGGCGCGCTGCTCGTCGCATCCGGCGTTTCCGAGCCCGGAGGATAAATGGCCGAACGTAAGGCGGCCGTGCTCGACCAAGTTAGCGTATAGTTAATCGGTCCTGCGGCATCGGTAGTAACGGTCAATGCGCGCGTCTGTCCCGGTCCAACACTGTCTTTAAAGGATTGCGAATCGGCTCGCGCGATCCATGCCGCGGACGTGCCCATGAGAAGGGCCAGCAGTAAGCTTCCCGTCCATCTCGTCAAAACCATGCGCCGATTAGCTTGCGGCACTATCCCCATCCAAGGCATATCGAATCCTCCAATCAAATTAGGAAAATGTTGACGGACTGCGCGTGAGCACCGCCATAGGAATGCGCCAGAACCATGCCCGTGTGGCGCCGACCAATACAAATATGGCCCCAGGCTCGGTTGCTGGAAAATCAAGGAATACCTGCCCCCCATCGACGGGTCCATTTTATCCCTAGTGGAGTGGACAAATCAAGGGGAATGTTTATCTTCTCAATAAGTCGGGGTAACCGATATGAGCAACGAGCCAAAATGCGCGTGGAAAAATGGAGGCTATGAACCGCCAAGGATGCCACGATAAACGCCACATATTCTTGGCGTCCTTGGTGTCTTGGCGGTTTAAATTCTTAGGGGTGCTCTATTCCGTCGCAAGAACTCCATGCCTCATTGGCCGGTTTACCAGCCTTTATAGCGACACCGAGAATGGCTGCCTAATCCACGCGCTTATCTTATTTTGGGATGCCTCCTAACGGAGGATCGTACCGGCGCGGCCCGGCTTAGCGGCTGCGCGGCGGGTCAGCGGCGGCGGCTGGGGCGCAGTAGCGACCGCCGGTGTTGAAGTAGGTGGTACCACCTCCCCCCCACACGATCATCTCCGTCCCGCTCCACACCGCCATGTGAGAATATCGCGCCCTCGGCGCCCCGCTCAGGCTGGTCGCCGCCCAGGTGTCGCTTGCCGGATCGTACCGCCCGCCGGTGAGGAACAACGCAATACCATCACCCCCCAGACTATCATCTCCGTCCCGGTCCACACTGCAGTATGATTCGATCTCTCCTGGAGCGGCGACGGGGTGGGGGTCCATGTGTCAAGCGTGCACACCGTCCCGGTGCCGAGCGCCGGCCGCCGATACCTTGGATCCGCGGCCATTCGCTCCGGCTGGAGCGCTCGGCCCGCCTCCACCCACCAGTCGGCGAACGGGCGTTTCAGCCAAGTCACCGTCGCCACCCGCATCCGTCCTTCCGCTTGCTCCAACACCGCCAGCACGTAATAGCCTTCCTCTCGCTCTTGTAAACCGCTTATCACGCCCACGGGTCCCGCCGTGGCGGGGTCGCCTTCAACTCGCCGCGCGCTCGCCAGGGCTCCATGCTCACGCTCCGCCGCCGGCGGCTTCGCCAAGACGCGGCCGAGCGCCTGCTGCTGCTCCTTCCACGCCGCCGCGTCGAGCGCCACGCTTCCCACCGCCGTAGCCGTTCCCGCGTCTTCCTTCCTCACCCACTCGACCTCCTCATAGGCGCCGCTGAGCTTTCGTATGTCCTGCACCCTCCCGTAGCGCGCGAGCTCCCCTTGCGCCTGCTGTCTCAACTCGCCATGCCATCGACTATCGCCGGCATACCAACTGCGCAACAACCGATTCACTAACGCTGGCCGCGCTAAACACTCGGCGATCAAGAAGGGATCGTCGTCGAGCGCCGCCCACAGTGCCCGCAGCCGCTCCGGCTGTTGCGTCGAGCGCGCCATGCGATCCATTTCTGCTTGCAATTGCGCCTCGGTCACCGGCCGCTTCCAGTAGACTTCGAGGGCTTGAGTCTGGCGCAGATCCTCTTCCACTTTCGCCCGGATCGCGGAGAGCGGCAGCACGTCTTCCAAAGCGGGCTTCGGCTGCGGATTTTCTTTCGGCCAAATCCGGAATCGCCAATTAATTTCTTCGATCGCCCGCTGATAGCGCACGCGCGCCTCGAGCGTCAGCGCCCGCCGCGCGGGCGCCGCCGCCTGAGCCTTGGGCCACGGTAAAAAGAACACGAATACAAAAGCGACGGCGAGGAAAAATCCCAACGAGGGACGTGTCGAAGGGCAAGTGCGCGATGGGTTCAACATATTATACCCCCTTGTGGAACCCAGTCTATCATAGGCGCCGGCAAACCACAAGCAATACCGGCCGGGTTTGCGGAAACGTAATTTGATGCTGGCTCGTAAGGAAAATTCTGAGACCTGCGGGAGACTTGGGAAGCGGAAGCTTTAGGGTGTAACCCCAAAGCAATGGAAAGGAAAAGCCAGCGGTGAGAGTTGAACTCACGACCTACTGATTACGAATCAGTTGCTCTACCACTGAGCTACGCTGGCATCGGTTTGAGTGTACATAACTTGCGGAATCGAGTCAATGGTAGGAGTTTGGAATTTGGCTGTTTTTTGGCTGTTGACCTTCAAATTCTCGACTGAAATCAGGCTGGCCAATATATTCGCGGCCTTTCGTTTCTGCTCCCGTGTAGTATGGCAATAGCGCATCAGGATCTTGTAATCAGACCATCCGCCCATAATCCGGACGGTTTCGATGTCCACACCCGCGGCCATCAGCCAGCTAGCACCCGTATGTCTAAACGTGTGAAAACCGATCTCACCAATACCGGCTTTCTGGCAGGCGTCGTGTAGGGCATCATAATCAGGATTAACTCTTGGTTCATTCTCTTTGAAGCGGTGAGGGAAAACATAAGGAAGGTTACCGTTCCACTGCTTGAGCGCTGACAGAACCTCCACGACAATCGGATTCATGTCAGCAATTCCCGTTGTAGCGTGTGAGGCTCTAAAATAGGGGGTATGACGAAAAAGTTTTTGCGCTTGCCTAAAGCCGCCCTCACTATCGCCTTTCTAGCTCCTGCAATTTTTGGCTGAACAATTGGCGTTCGCTCTGCTATGCTAGGATGCGGATTGGCGAGCGAAGCGGACGCCGAGCGCTTCGGCCGCGCGGCGCGGCAGTGATCTGTGGGCGCCGCGCCAGCG
>JACOSC010000151.1 GCA_016179055.1 Acidobacteriota bacterium | reverse complement strand
TCAGCGGGCGCCGATGGGGTAAAAACCGGATCGGCCCTGCTGGTCGTGCAGAAGGTGCGAGCAAACAAATGACTTGCCAAAAATTAGAACTTACAGAATTTTCCGCTTACCCTCGTGAGACAAACAACGTCAGAGAATTTTTACACAATTCAGTCTAATCCCTCGGTACCCCATAGTCAACAGGAAATAGTCTTATTTCTGCTGAGAATGGGACGCGGTCTTTTTAGTCCGCCGCATTGTATTTTACAGCCCCCCGTGGAATAATTGGCAAGGACTGCAAAGGAATGGCGGGGGACAAGATTGTATGGAGATAATAAGTATCGTACCCAACCTCGGCGTTGAAGGCGGCTTGGTGACCATTGAATGTCGGGGCTTTGAGTTGAACGGAGCGTCCAAGACCTTTCCGCGAATTCGGTTTGGCGACGTGCCGGCTCACCTCGTCACCGCCTCTTCAACTCGCATTGTGGCGAGGATTCCCCAAGGAGTTACGGCGGGTCTTGTTTACCTGAAAGTGGGCGCCCGAACTTGTCGACCCTATCCATTTCAAGTCGCCAAGACGTTGGCGTCGGGTCTCCATCCTGTGGCCAATCCGGTGATAGATAAGGAAGGGTGCGTACTGACGACCTTCAGCGGCGCGCGGGGACAGCGAGTGGAGTTCTCACTATTTAAGATAACGCCGGAGGGTGCTAAGCACCCGCTCCTCGCCGAAATTATGAATCCAACGGGGATGGTATTCGATAGCCAGGGACAGTTGTATATTTCAAGCCGACATAATGGATCAGTCCACCGAATAACGCTCGACGGACGGCTGGAACGCTTTGCCGGAGACTTGGGTGTAGCCACCGGCCTCGCGATGGACAAGGAGGATAACTTGTTCGTTGGCGATCGGAGCGGCGTGCTGTATCGAGTGACGCCGCACAAGGAGGTCAGCACCTTTGCCAACTTGGAGCCCAGCGTATCGGCTTATCATATGGCTTTTGGTCCCGATGAACGTTTGTATGTTTCAGGCCCGACGATTTCAACGTGCGATAGCATTTATGCCATTGATCGCTCCGGCGCCGTTTCTGATTACTTTGCGGGCCTGGGACGACCGCAGGGTTTGGCTTTCGATGGCCAAGGCGCCCTTTACATAGGCGCTTCCTATAAAGGGAAAAAGGGCGTCTTTCGCATTGCCGCGGATCTCTCCATTACTCACGTGGTGTCTGCCCCTATTCCCGTAGGTCTGGCTTTTGATAAGGCGGGTCATCTGATTGTTGCCGATAATGAATCCCTCCATAGCGTCATCGTTTGATTCCAATCGCGTACTACAATAAGCATCCCTTGGTTGTAACTGTTCACAGGGGCCAGGGATCAGGGGCTAAGGGCTCGGGGTACCGATGACTGTTAGGAATTATCGTGATTAAGAGTTCGGGTAGTGGGGCGGACGCTTAACGGATTGTGGAAGTCTTTAGCAAAGAAATCCAAGCACTACCTCCCGACCCCCTGATCCCCGACCCCCGTGAACAGTTACTGGCCTTTTAACTTTCGATCGTATGTGTTATATCAAATCCAGAGGTTATTGCCCTTTATGGAGAATTTTTCAAAGAAATTACCCAGCAAGAAAATTGGAATTTCAATTCTTTACCTGATTGGGGTGTACGCGGTGCTGATCATCGCCAACCAGGTGCTTCTTGGTCCCCATCCCAAAAAAATCGAATATAGCGAATTCATCAATTTGGTGCGGCAGGACAAAGTCGTTGAGGTTAAAGTCTCGAGCGCCGAAATCTGGGCGAAGCTGAACGAGCCTTTCGGCAAGGAAGCGACCAAGGGCCTGTTCAACCAACGGCGGGCGGCGCCCCCCAATGAAGTTTACGTGGTGCGGCTGCCCGGGATTGATGAGACGCCCATCCTCCATAAAGAGCTGGATCTGCACAAAGTCCGCTACTACGGTTATATCGAAGACGAAATGTGGAAAGCCTTTCTCGGGTGGTTGTTGCCGATCGGCATCCTCGCTCTCGTTTATATCTTCGGAATAAGGCGGATTACGCAGCAAGCTGGCGGGGCCCTTACTTTTGGAAAAAATCGAGCCAAGATTTTTGATAAGAGCAGCAGTGACAAAGCCACTTTTCAGGATGTCGCCGGCGTGGATGAAGCCGTCGCCGAGTTGCGCGAAATTGTTGACTTCCTGAAAACGCCGGCCAAGTATCAGCGGCTGGGCGGCCGCATACCGCGGGGCGTGCTCATGGTCGGACCGCCGGGAACCGGCAAGACACTGCTGGGGCGCGCCGTAGCGGGCGAGGCCGATGTACCTTTCTTTTCTATCTCTGGGTCGGAATTTGTTGAATTATTTGTCGGGGTTGGGGCCTCACGAGTGCGCGACCTATTCGAGCAAGCCAAAGCCAAGGCGCCTTGTATTATTTTTATCGATGAATTGGATGCCATCGGAAAATCTCGCATGAGCGGCTTGGCGGGGATGGCCGGTCATGACGAGCGAGAACAAACGCTGAACCAAATCCTGGTAGAGATGGATGGATTTGATACATCGAAGGGCGTCATCATCATGGCGGCCACCAATCGGCCGGAAATTCTGGATCAAGCCCTGCTGCGCGCCGGCCGTTTTGACCGGCAAGTGGTTGTCGACCGGCCTGATCTACTCGGCCGCGAAGCCATACTGCAAGTGCACTGCAAAAAGATACAGCTTAACCGGGATTTGGACCTCAAAGTCATTGCGGCGCGCACGTCCGGCTTGGTCGGCGCGGACCTAGCCAACATCGTTAACGAGTCTGCCTTGTTGGCGGCGCGCCGGGGACGGTCGGACGCGACCGGCGTTACCTTGGCCGATTTCGAGGAAGCGATTGATCGTATCATGTTGGGACTGGAAAAAAAGAGTCGTGTCCTTGGACAAAGAGAAAAAGAAATTGTGGCCTTTCATGAGGTGGGTCACACGCTTGTGGCCATGACCGTTAAGAACGCGGATCCTGTGCATCGAGTGACCATTATTCCCCGTGGAGTTTCGGCGCTGGGCGCCACCCTGCAACTGCCTACCGAAGATCGATTCTTGTTGACCAAGGCGCAGTTGGAAGACCGGCTGGCCGTGCTGTTGGGTGGCAGAGTCGCGGAGGAGCTGGTTTTTCAGGAAGTATCGACCGGCGCCCAAAATGATTTGGAGCGCGCCAGTGAGATCGCCCGGCAAATGGTTTGCCGGTTTGGGATGAGTCCAAGGCTTGGACTGCTTACCTATGGCCACCCGGCCAGTGGCCCTTTCTTACAGAATCCGTTTGGTCTGGAACCGAAGAACTTCAGCGAGCACACCGCCGAAATTATTGATGACGAAGTTCGGCGGATCATGGACGATGCCCATCAACGAGTTCGGCAAATCCTAAACTCGCGACGGAGGACCATGCAGAATATTGCTACGGAACTGATCGCATGCGAGACGTTGGACCGCGAAAAACTGGAACGCTTGGTCACCGAAGAATCCCATTCCGAACCGGTGCCATGCGTTGCCGCGCCGCACGACCTCGGGAGCCCCAGTTCCTTGGATTCGTAAATCCGTTTCGGTCCCTATAGGGTTGATCGCCTTTAAATCGAATCGTGTATTTTCACCTTAATTTGTTCTGAGAATTACCTACACCATGCCGGCCCGCCCACAAAAAAGAAGCGCATCAATCTAAGTAACTGTTCATGGAGATCCGCTGATGAGCCTTTCGACAAAAAAGTGGCTCTACGATGCCCAGTCCCTGAAGGGGACTCTGTTAATAGCCGGGGGTGGCGTTTCGCCACCCCCGGACCGTTACCCCCGCGCGGGCCGACCCTGAAAGGGTCGCAGTCGTCCACCCACAGCGGACCCTACGTGGACCCTTTCAGGGTCCAGCCGGTGGTGATGGCATTCCGTGGGTGGCGCGGGGCGCCACCCACGGCTATTAACAAGATCCCCTTCGGGGACCGGCCGGCGACCGCCCTGAACAGTTAAAAAAAAGTGTTCCGACAAATCGAAGGTGCATGTCTAAGAGGGAAGCCGGGGGAGTTGTAGTTGAGGGCTATAGCGAGGACCCATGATCACCCATTGCCGATGGGATAAGAATCCTCTCGCAATCGGTTATGGCTTTTTTGTATACTTTGACCGCGAGAGGCGAACCTAAGACTTTTGACTGTGAAGCCCCTATGACCAAAGCCAAAGCGTCCGTGCTTGCTTCTTTTAGCCTTCTCCTTTTCGGCGCCCTAGCGGTGGGCTTCGCTCGCCGCACGGCGAGAGCGCCCGAGCAGCCCATCGCATTTAACCATAAGTCTCACACCATTGATCGGAAAATCGATTGCTCAAATTGCCACGAATACTACAACCAACAGGCGGCGGCCGGCATTCCCAGTGTGAGGACTTGCTACACTTGCCATAGCCGTGTGCAAACCAACAATTCCGAAGTCAAAAAGATTTTTGCGTATTACGAAAAAAAACAAGAAATCCCATGGATACGGCTCTATCAAATGCCGGATCATGTCCTGTTTACGCACAAACGTCACATTAAGGTCGGATTGACTTGTCGCGAGTGTCACGGGAATATTGGCGAGAGCGCGGTCGCCAAACGCGAGGTGGATCATACCATGGGACGTTGTATGAAATGCCACGAGGCCAAGGGCGCGAGTATTGATTGTTTAACTTGCCACCGCTGAACTTGGGTGAGGAACCTCACCGATTATCGACAAGACCAAGGATTCTTGCCCTATGAAAAGACGCGATTTTATCAAGATCGGCGGGGTCGTAGGCGCCGGCACTTTACTGGTTGACGGATGCTCTACGCCGATTAAGACGGCGACGGCATTGGTTCCGGAAGACGCCCCCATCCCCGGCGCGGAAGAGTGGCTGATGAGTGTGTGCACGGAATGTAACGGGGGCTGTGGCGCCATGGTGCGCGTGGTTGACGGACACGCCAAGAAAGTTGAAGGCAATCCGGCCCACCCGATTAATAAGGGTAAGACCTGCGCTCGTGGGCAAGCGACGCTTCAGGCCTTGTATAATCCCGATCGACTTCAGAAACCCCGCAAGCGTGTCGGTCGGCGCGGCGATCCCCAAGCATGGCAGGAAATTACTTGGGACGAAGCGATCAAGATCGCCACGGAGCATTTGCAAGCGCTACGACAGCAGAATAAACCCCATGCCTTTGTCTTCCTGACCGGCGCTCTACGGAGTCACTTACAGATTCTTATCTCCCGTTTTATGACGGCCTATGGCTCGCCCAATCAAATAGTCTATGAACCCTTTGGAAATACCGCCGTCGCCATGGCGAACAAACTAAATACCGGCGATCCCGCTTTTGCGGTCCACGATGTAGAGAATGCTAATTTCGTATTGTCTTTCGGCGCCAATTTTCTGGAGACCTATCTTTCACCTGTGCGTTACAGTCTGGGTTTTGGCCATTTGCGTCAAGGGCGCCCCGGGTTGCGTGGGCGCGTGGCACAAATTGAATCCCGCTTTTCCTTAACCGCGGCCAACGCCGATGAATGGATTCCGGTAAAGCCGGGAAACGAGGGCGACGTGGCCTTGGCCATTGCCCACATAATGATTAGTGAGAACCTTTATGACAAGGATTTTGTTGCCCTACATACCACAGGTTTTGAAGTCTTCAAAGAAAAGCTTACGACCGAGTACACTCCGGAAAATGTGAGTGTTCGTAGTGGCGTCCCGGTTAGCCGCCTATATGCGCTTGCTCGCCGGTTTGCAACCCACCGGCCGAGTTTGGCCTGGGGAGGGGATGCCGCGGCCGCCCATACGAATGGGGTTACCGCAATGATGGCGGTCAACGCGCTTAATGCCCTCAATGGCAGTTATGGCAGGCCCGGAGGTATTTACTTCGATCCATCGCCGCCCCTGACGCCGCTTCCCGACATTCTCAGAGATGCCGTGGCCTCACAAGGACTCAGCAAAGCTCGCATAGACGGGATGTCGAGCATAGGGCCCAGTGCGATCATGAGTGAGTCGCCCGGTTCGCTCTTTTCCCGACTTCATGCGGGGGAGGAATCCTATCCAATGGAGTTGCTCTTTCTTTACGCCGCTAATCCGGTTTTCACGGAGCCCGGCCTGGCGACCTTCCGCAAAACGTTGGAGAGGATTCCATTCATCGTCAGCTTTTCATCATTTATGGACGAAACCACCAGCCTGGCGGATTTGGTGATTCCCGAGCCGGCCTCGTTCGAGCGCTGGGTAGATGATATTCCCTCACCCGGCGTCGGCGTTCCCATGATTACCTTAGGAAAGCCTGTGGTCAAACCTTTATATGGGGCTACCCCACCCAAAGAAAATTTGTCGATGGGGGATGCGTTGTTGGCTATGGCCACGTCTTTGGGTGGAACGATCTCAGCCTCGATGCCCTGGGCAACCTACGCGGATCTACTGAAGGCCTCCGTGCTGGGTCTGTTCCAACAGAAAAGAGGGTCCGTGGTTGAAGAAGACTTTGATTCTTTCTGGGATACGCTTCAACAAAAAGGGGGATGGTGGGATTTAAGCGGCAAGAAAGAGGCGGTCTTCAAGACACCGTCGGGAAAGTTTGAGTTCATGCCGGCGGGTGTTAAGTTCCTACATATAACCGCGCAGTTCGAAGGGAACACGCAGGATTATCCATTCCACTTGAACATTTACCCTACGATGACCTTTTCGGACGGACGCGGCGCCAACCGGCCTTGGCTGCAGGAACTCCCGGATCCCATGACGAGCATTGCCTGGAACAGTTGGGTTGAGATCAATCCCCAGACCGCAGACCGCTTAGGTCTGGCCGACGATGATTGGGTCTGGGTGGAATCGCCACAGGGGCGTCTGCAATGTCCGGTTCACCGTTACGCCGGCGCCATGCCTGATGTTATCAGCCTACCCGTTGGGCAGGGCCATCAAGAGTACGGCCGCTACGCCAGGCAACGCGGCGCCAATCCGCTACAACTGGTTACGAAACAGGTCGACGTCCTATCCGGGGCAACGGCATGGGCCGCGACACGTGCTCGGCTTGTCAAAGTCGGCGGCAAGGCGCGTGTGGCCCGAATCGGATTTGATCGCATGCCGGCGCGCGGCGAACATAAGATTCCCGTAAAATCGCACACGTAGATGTAGGGAGGCGTGCTACATGCGCCCTGTGGGCACACCACGAGGCATGAAAATAGCAACGACACGCCTGGGAGCGCCGGCATCCTTGCCGGCAAGGGTGGACGCGGTCTGCGACGGGAATCGCCGGCAGGGATGCCGGCGCTCCCAGGTATTTTCAAGGGAGAACTGATTATGTCCCATTGGGGAATGGTCATTGACTTAGACCGCTGTACAGGCTGTGAGGCTTGCGTCGTGGCTTGCCACGCGGAAAATAATCTGCCTGTAGTGGGAGAAGAACAATCGTACTTGGGACGACAGTTCAACTGGATTCGCGTCGAGCGCATTATCGAAGGAGAATTTCCAGACGTGCGGGCGAGATTTATGCCGGTACTTTGCCAGCAGTGCGATGAAGCGCCCTGCGAGCCGGTGTGCCCGGTTTACGCCACCTATCATAATCCTGAAGGGCTCAATGCGCAAGTATACAATCGATGCATCGGGACGCGTTTTTGCGCCAATAATTGTCCTTATGCGGTGAGATATTTTAACTGGGGAACACCTTCTTGGGATGCCCCTTTAGAGCGGCAGCTCAACCCTGACGTCTCCAAACGCAGCGTCGGCGTCATGGAGAAATGTACATTTTGCGTGCAGCGTATACGGCGCGCTAAGGACAAGGCCAAGGATGAGAATCGGGCCGTTAGAGATGGAGAAGTTCAGCCGGCCTGCGGACAAGCTTGCCCGACCAAAGCCATCACATTCGGCGATATGGATGACCCCGGCAGCGAGGTTGCCAAATTGTCGCGCAGTCGAAGAGCCACGCGGCTCTTGGAAGAGCTGGGCACGAAACCGCGCGTAGTTTATCTTAAAGAGGCGGAGTAGACGAACCTTGCTCTTGACCTCGACAGCCTCATCGCATCCCTTGCCGCTTGGGTATAAGCGTGTGCGCTAGGAAAAACCATGGAACGACCCTTAGATTACGACCGCAACCATGCCATCCACCGGGACCTGCTTCGCCCCCTCTTTGAAAGCGGGCCAAAGTTCTATGGCTTGCTCGCTGCGCTGGCCTCGCTGATGTTGTGGGCCATTGCCTGTTGGGCCTATCAGATCTATAACGGGTTGCAGGTGACGGGTTATAACCGGCCGGTGATGTGGGCTTCTTACGAAACCAATTTTGTTTTCTGGGTGGGTATCAGCCACGCCGGCACGCTTATTTCCGCCATCCTCAGAGTCACCGGCACAGAGTGGCGACGACCGATCACCCGCTGCGCCGAAGCGATTACGACCTTTGCCCTCATGATCGGCCCCATGTTTATCCTAATTCATTTGGGTCGTGTATGGCATTTCTATTGGGTGATTCCGTATCCCAGCGAGCGCGGCCTATGGCCCAATTTTCGCTCGCCATTGCTATGGGATTTTAGCTGCATTAATACTTATCTGCTCGGCAGCCTTACCTATCTGTACTTGCCGATGATTCCGGACCTTGCCCTCATTCGAGATATTGCGCCACGACGGCAATGGTTGTACCGCATGCTCTCCTTGGGGTGGAGAGGCACTGAGCGGCAATGGCGGCTGCTCGAACGCGCCATATCCGTCATGGCGCTGATCATTATGCCCTTGGCCGTCTCTGTGCACACGGTCGTGTCCTGGGTATTTGCTATGACGATTCAGCCCATGTGGCACAGTACAATCTTCGGCCCCTATTTTGTGGTGGGCGCCATTTATTCTGGGATTGCGGCGGTTTTGCTGGCGATGTGGTGCTTTCGGCGCGCCTATCGCCTTGAGGCCTACTTTAAGCCGATCCATTTTAACAATCTCGGGCTGCTGTTGCTGACTTTCTCTTTTCTCTGGTTTTATTTTACCTTCGCCGAGTATATGACGTCGTGGTATGGAAATGCTCCCGAAGAACTGACCGTCTTTTGGTACAAACTGGTCGGACCGCTGGCGCCGCAGTTCTGGGGAATGATTATTTGCTGTTTTATTATTCCTGTTCCGATTCTGGCGGTCAGAGGCTTTCGCACTCCATTCGGGGTTATGCTGGCCTCCGTCTTCGTGCTCTTTGGAATGTGGTTGGAGCGGTACACAATTATAATAGGGACCATGGCGAATCCGCGTTTGCCATTTAATCGTGGCTTCTATTCTCCATCACTGACAGAGATCTCGATTATGATCGGGGCCTTCGCCTACTTTGCCTTTCTTTTCATCGTCTTTTCCAAGATATTTCCCATCGTATCGATTTGGGAGATAAAAGAGGGCTACCGATTGGAGGAAGGCGCCAAAGATTTTTCGCCGGGAACGGTGTCTGAAGTTGAAAGCTAAGTCTGCTGCGCAGCGTACACATACACCCAAAATGGGTAACGACGGCAGCTTCGATCCCAGCCGTAAAGGGTAGTCAATTGGTGATAACGATATTTGGATTATTTGTTCATCCCACGGATGCGCTTTGCGCCGTTCAGCGTATCGAGCGTTTAGGCGTTGAACAGAAGAATATTGAGGTTTTGACGGCGGCGCCTTATCATGAAATTCGGGTTACCGGCGACGCCGGAGAGCGCACGATTTCAAGATACGCCGTGGCTGGTGGTATAATAGGAACCCTTAGCGGGGCGGCGCTGGCGGCGGGGACCGCGGCCATCGTTCATTTGCCTACGGGCGGTATGCCTATAGTATCGCTGGGCCCGGTCGGCATTATCATGTTTGCCTTGGCTGGTCTGGGGGCGGTTACAGGGACGGTTTTTTCTACAGTGCGAGCCGCGGGGCTGGCAAGATTTAAGCCGTCTCATGACGACTCGGGGCTGATGCTTGAGGTAGCCAAGGGTGGCCTCTTGTTGGCGATCGAATGCGGTAAGGATCTGTGGGTTCAGCCCATCAAACAAATTCTATGCGACGCAGGAGCCTATGACGTAAAGTAGTTGTGGGTCTAAGGTCGGGCAGAATTAGCCGAATATAGATAAGAATAGGCGGCGCAGTGTGCACAGGAGGTAACGTCTGATTATGGTCTTTAGACAGGAGTGGACGAGAGTAGTCTTGATTGTCGGCTTTATTGTTTTTGGCGCGAGTGTTTACGGTCTTGATCATTGGGAAGCCCCCGCCAAGGAGAAGGGGAAAAAGAATCCGGTGAAGGCGGATGAGCGATCTTTAAGAATCGGTAAAGATCTGTACGAGAAAAAGTGTTTGAGTTGCCATGGCGAATTAGGGAAGGGCGATGGCAAGATGGCGGGCACGCTGCAAGAGCGGCCTGGAGATTTAACCGCCATCGGGAATCAGACGGATGGTGAAATATTTTGGAAGATAACGTTCGGTAAGGATCCCATGCCGACCCTTGGAAAGAACACTCCCGCCGAGGATCGGTGGAACATTGTCAACTATGTGCGGACTCTGGCCAAGAAGAATTAGCCTCCGAATCCGCCGAATCCCCGATTGAAAATTATAGGGTTTATCTTTAAACTATAATATGCTCCCCCCAGCGAGCCGTAGGCTAACGGTTTATTAGGCAATACGCTTTTTTGAAGAGGAGTGTGTGGGTTGAAGTTAAATAGATGGCGATACGTTATTGTGATCCTCGCGCTTGTGCTGTGTTTATGCTTGCGAATCTTTGCTCAGGCGCCACCCGCGGCGGATAGCTCTAAAGAATCAAAACCACCCTCCTCCAACAACACCAAAGCTATGGACGCTTCTATGGGAACTCCCGCAACGGTATCGGAGGCCGGCAAGCCCACATCCTTGCCGCCGCCTACTGGTAAGACGGTGGTCCCCAAACCGGGCTCGCCGGTCATTCAGACTCCATTCGGGATGGTGACGCCTACGGTCCCAAAAATTTCGCCGGCGCCTCCCAACGAAGCTTCCGCACCTGACCGCCAGGCTCTTCCTCAAGAATCGAGGGGTAAGGCAGACGTCCAACCGCGCGACGAAACCATCCCGGGGAATTTGCCGGCGCCTGCGGCGCCCGTGGTGGATTCCAAAGAAAAATCCAAAAAAAAGGCCCTTGCCAACTCTTCCCGCCGTCACAGCTCCTCGATCCCCGCCGGTGACCTCTTTGGCCAGCCGACCGGCTCGAAGAAAGCGCCGCGAACTAACTTTCCCGCGGAGACCACGGAGCTGCCCACCAATCCAGCGGGCATCATCCCAACCAACTACGAGTGGCTGGAAACCGCGAGCGGCGAAGTCGTAACGGTCAATGCCGCCGCCCAGAGACTGCTGATTCGCGATGAACGGACACGGCGCACCAAGCTTATCAATTTCAATCGGGACACCCAATTTAAAAAAGGTGAGGAAACGGTTACCTCCAGCTTGTTGCGTATAGGCACGCTTTTAACCATCAAATATGACTTCCTTGATTCCATCGCTCGTTTGATTATCTTGGAGCCCAACCCACCCGCCGTGGGAAAATAATGACTCATTGGCTTCCGCGTTTTTGTGGAATTTCCCTGAACGATCTTGGGAGGGCTTTGCGTCGACATCTGTGTTTCAGTCTTGACTGGCGCGGGTTTCTTGTGAAAGTATCTCTTGACAATCGCTTCTGCTTAGCATAAAATCAAGCCGCAATACAGAAATTTACAAAGTACTATGAGTTGTTGTGAAGGGATGCTGTTGATCAATCGAAGAGTCCTATAGATTATCACGAGGGTGCGTAGCGCAATAAAAATCATTATGACGGAAGAGGGAACGCTCGCTACCTCAGAGGTCATTCGTGCTAAGACCAAATGAACTGCGAGGCAGCGAAGCGCCGCCGGCGCGATTGTAGAATGTCGTGTACCGGATCGTTGTAATTGCCCGCCTTCGGCGGGTGTCGATAAGCGTACCTTAAATTCGACTACTAATCGCGGAATTTTTTCACGGAAGAATGGAACAGATTCAAGCGGTCATTTCTTAGGATTTTGCCGCTACTCGAAATTCAATCTTGTCACAGGGGGGCCATAGATATCGGCCGGACAAGCTAATGGGAACTCCAACGAGCCTGTCGGAGATAACATAGGTGAGCGTTCGGCGATTCTCAGTTTCTACAAAATCGCCGAAGTAAAAATGGCAAACACACACGCCCCAAAGACCGTTTCTTGAATTCTCCGACTCATTCCAAGCCCAGTAAAAGTTTTCGAAACAATGGTTCCTATGGGCTTCGAGGGGGAATGAATAACGCCGGTGCCGGCCCACGGCCTACATTTTGAAATGATTGATCAATCTCGTAATACATCCGACCAGTCACGGCTAAAGATACAAAGGTGGCAGAAAGACACACCTGGGCTGCGTCCTGGCGGATGTTTCTGTTGGCGTGAATGGGGTGTATCAACCCTCTCAGCGTGCTTATTACTAACCAATATTAAAAGGAGAAACCATGGCAGCTAAACCTTTAACCAAGTCCCAGATTGTTACTCTCTTTGCGGACAAGCTCGAAGTGACCAAGGCCGTTGCGGCCGCGTTTCTGGAAGAGCTCTCAACCGTCGCGGCGAGTGAAGCCAAGAAATGCGGAACCTTCGTAATTCCCGGCATTGGCAAGATAGTGAAGGCGCACCGCAAAGCGCGTAGCGGACGTAATCCTCAGACAGGCGAAGCCATCAAGATTCCGGCCAAGACCGTTTTGAAGATACGTGTTTTGAAAGCCCTCAAAGACGCGGTGTTGCCGACAAAGAAATAGGTTTGCTTTTGTTCCTTGACGAAGGCGAGATGCCCATGATGTCTTAAAGGGCATCTCGCTTCGCCACCAAATCGGGCCTTCAAGGTCAGCCGAGTCTGCCGCGCGACCACTCCACTTATACTGCAAACGTGTCGTCCATCGGATAGCGATGGTGACCTTCATTCCATACAAACCGCCAGCGTAAGAAGCGCATGAAACCCGCGCGGGCGTTTACATATTTTCGGCCATCGGCGCGGGCAGGCTTGATACTTCTTGACGGGATCTTCCTATTTTAAAGGTAACTGCTCAGCCCATGGAGTCAAGCCCTTTTTTAGTTGAAATTTCAGCATGACCCCTAAGCCGCCTTTCTACGCGCCTTTGCCGTATTCAACTCGTGCATCGCTTGACGCAGCGCCTTCAGGTGGCGATGGCCCTTGACCTTCCGCAACCGCGGCTCGATCTCCACACACGCCGCCGCCAACCAGCGTTGCCGCTGATTACTGTTTTTCCAGTAGCTGACGCGGTCCGTATAAATGCCCACTTGCCGATTCAAACTCTCAATGCAGTTGGTCGTTTTAAAGCTCGTCCCCAACTCTTTAAATAGTCCCAGTCGATGCAACGTGAGCGTTTCTTCCAGCCCTTCTTCCAGGCTCTTGACGGCCGACCCATTGGGTGTAACTTCGCTACGATGTACCCCGAGAGCGGGCAGTGCGCTACCCGATAAGTCAAGCGAGTGCTTAGCCTTTGGGCGTTGAACGCAAGAGAGGTGGAAAAGGCCAGGGGCTA
>JACOSC010000143.1 GCA_016179055.1 Acidobacteriota bacterium | reverse complement strand
GCGAGCCCGTAAGCGGGGGTTAGAAATTATGTGCCATAATTAAATAGACAAATTCTGGCACAACTCCCGGACGATTGTGAGACAGGCGCATGAAGTTTATCTAATTAATAGCCCCTCCGAAAAGTCTGCTTTCAGGGTCGGCCCGCGCGGGGGTTACGGTCCGGGGGTGGCGAAATGCCACCCCCGGCTATTAACCGCGTCCCCTTCGGGGACCGGAAGCCGTAGGGCCACCTTTTATCGAAAGGCTAATCAGCGGACCTCCCTGAACAGTTACGATAGTTTTACAGGAAATCCTGCTCAGGCGGTAAGTCCCTTTGTTCGGGAATGCCGACGCCGTCAACCGCCCCATATTCATTTATGCGAAATGAGGCGGTGGATTGGGAGCGGACCAAACTGGAGGACTCCCAAGAAAGAGCTTGTGCGTAACCCGATTTTTATATTAAGATAGCAAGCGAGGACGAGAATGAAACCCTTTGAGAAATTGAAGTCCTGTAATCGGAACTCTCTGGACAAAACATCGACGAAAAGAGATCGAGCTATGAAAAAATTAATTAATCTAATTTTATGGTTGTCTGTTTTCTTATGTTCAGCCTATGGACAGAGCCGGCAAGGGATATGGGAGGCGCAAGGCCATTGGGAAGGGCTGGGCGATTATACAGGCCAAGTCGAGCTCCGATGGAATGGAGTCAGCTACAACTTCATACGTCTGGTGGCCTTTCAGAATTTTACGTACGGAGATCGCGCGGTGAGCGTCGCCTGGACGGGAAGCGCCGCGGAAATTCCCAACGGCTTGCGGATCGATGTCGCCTTGCGGCAAGCGGATTTTATTCCCATCATGGGCGACGAGAGCCGGACCGAAGCAGACCGTGATCTCTTGCTCGTGACAGGAAGCTTCCAGATCCAAGGGGAAGACCGACGGCTAACCGGCAGGTATGTGGCGGAAGATTCCAGAAGAGTTTATGTCGAGGAAGAATTACGCAATCAGCGTCCGCTGACTGAAACACCGATCTTTACAGAGGCGCGCAATGTGACCGCCATGCATGAGCCGCTGACACCGGAGCTCCGAGGATTGTTTTTCACTCTATTTCGCGATTATCACCAACTGCCCGCCCTGGCCCGATACCGGGACAGAGAGGAATTTCAAAGGGCCGTCCATTCGGCTATTGCAGATCCGACGAACTATGACTTTTACCAAGCCAATCCGAAAGCGTTGCGAGTGGTCAATAAGATCGTCGATCCCATTGCGTTGACGGAAGAGAGCCTGCGCGCCGGGGCTTATAGCTATTCCTTGCGCGAGAAGGCGGATCTTTACGAAGCACTGACCCGAGAGAACATCAATCCGGCCACCGGCATGATGGACGATTTCGATGTGACGTCGAGCACGCATCGACCCAATGGCGATGCCGCGTTATGGACGGGAGTCTATGTAGCCGGCCAGGCCATGCGTTACCTCGTCACGGGTGAAGAGGAAGCCGCCGATAACATGGCCCGATCACTCCGAGGGCTTTTTACGCTCATGGATATTACAGGCGACCCGCGCGAGTTTGCGAGAACTTTGCGGCAGGCCATGAGGCCGCTCGAGGGCGATTGGCGCGCCGGGAGCGAACCATTCACCGCGTTAGATTGGCTTTGCTGCGGCAATAACGACATGCTGAAGGGACTGCACTATGGCCTCCTTTGGGGTTATATGGCCTTGCCGCCGCGCTATGAAGAGGTCAAGCAAGGAATAAGGGAGCGGAGTGCAACGCTGGCTCGATTCGGCAGGATCGCCAACGGCGGATGGTTTAACGAAATGACGACGACCGCGCTGGCTTATTATGTCACCGGCTTGGACGAATTTGGACTCCGCTATGACAGAATTGCCGGGAATCCTCTGCACATAGCCTGGATTGCCGGAGGCAATGGGGCCATGCATTATCAGGGCATTTCCGATTGGAGCGGACAGCACTTGAATATCGTGAGCCTGATGATACTAAACGTGCTGGCCCGGGCCACGGGAGATGCGCGTGCGATGGTTTATCAGTTGGGACTGAAGAGCGGCTTTGAAATCCTACAGCGCACGCGACCGACGCTTTGGACTTTGGGGTATGCTGGATTGGGAAGCTGGGTGGGAAGGGCATCGGAGGAAGTTATAGAAGATGCGAGGTGGCGGCTGCGAGAATTTCCATTTCCCAGACCGTATGCGCTTGCCATCGATCACAGCATACAAAACTCTTGGGTGATGTCTCCCTATCCGGCCCTCCCCTGGAAACTGGACTGGATGACCAACCCCGGAAGGCAGCAGGGCCTATACATGTATCCCTTGTTTGAAGGCGGCGATGATTCCTACCTATGGAAAGCTAACCCGCTTTCGATCAGGCGAGGCGCCTCCAACATTAGAGCTTCCGGAACCGATTACCTCCATGCCTACTGGCTGGGTCGATACTTCCAAGTGTTCGATAAAGGCGAATAAATAGCTGACAAGATGAAATTGTAAGGGGGGTCTGCACCGATACAGAACCGGGAGCGGTAGCGACCGGGTCTATGTCCCATGCGGCGCTTACCCGGTTTTCCAGCGCCCTCGACTTTTTGAATTTTCTTGTTGGGTTCCAGATCGTCCGGGTTAGGCAGGTCCTACTGCCGATTGCGTCTTGACGCTGCTCGCGAGTTGGCGTAGAAGATCGGCAACGGACAGATTCCCGGCGTCCACGGCCATGGCCAACGGAGTTCGGCCGTCGTCGGCTTGCGCGCGAGGATCGGCGCCGTAATGCAGCAACAGTTTGACCATCTCCAGTTGACCGCTCTGCACCGCCTGGTGTAGCGGGGTAATGCCACCGGCCTGTCGGGCGTTGACTTCGGCCCCCTTGGCTAATAGGACGGCAGCGATAGTCACTTGCTGCCTGGCCACGGCCGAATGAAGCGGCGCAACTGCCATGGCATTTTGAGAGGGGATGTTAACATCGGCCCCGTGAGTCAACAGTAAATCCACCACTTGACGATGACCAAAGAAAGCGGCCAACCCGAGCGCCGTAAAACCATCGGCGGCCTGTGAGTTGATTAAACCCGGCTGTTCGTTCAATAGCGCGGTCACGCGTTCCTGATGACCAACCGCCGCCGCTTCAAAGAGGCTCATCTGGGCGCCCCGCGCAATTAGGAAATTGACGATCTCGCGCCGTCCATGATAGGTGGCCATTTGTAAAACCGACACACCAGCCTCCGTCCGCGTATTGAAAAGGGCGGGACTAGACTCCAGCAGTTCATTGAGTTTTGTCACATCGCCGGCCTTGACCGCCTCAAACATCTCTTCGCTGGCTCCCATGCTCCCCTCCAGATTTTCGTATTAGCTTGGATTGCCTTGTTAGCCACCCCTTGATGAACCAAGTACCGCTAGTATATTGAAAGTCGATCTTGTTTGCAATTGAAATTTTGGTAATTGTTCAACCGCCGACGCATTAGGACGCCCAGCCGGCAAAGGCCGCCTTGAAAACAGCGCGGCAAAGCCGTCTTCCCGGCGCGCGATCGCTGTTTCTCAAAGATCAAAATCCGCTTAGGGGTTGTAAGCTGACGGCGGTTTATGTATTTTTATCTCTGAGATGCACGATGAATCGACGTGACGCCATATTAAAAATTGCGCTGATCCTGTTATTCGGCTCGCGGTTAACGGTAGCCATGGCGGCCCAAGCGCCACGTACGGGCGTGACCTTCAAAGGGACAGAGGCCTTTAAGCATGTGGAGCAACTGGTCGCTCTAGGTCCGCGCCCTTCCGGCAGCCAGGAAGCGCAAGCGGCGCAGCGCTACATCCTCCAAACGTTGAAGAGCTTTGGCCTAAAGACCGAAGAAGAGAACTTCACCGCCTTCACACCGATCGGTCCCATCAAAATGAAAAATATCATTGCCAAAATCCCCGGGCAGAAGCCGGACGTTATTATTGTTGGCAGCCATTACGATACGATGTTTACCAAGCGGTTCAAGTTTGTCGGAGCCAACGATGGCGGCTCGAGCACGGGCGCGCTGCTGGAGCTGGGGCGGGTGTTGGGCAAACGCAAGAATGCTTTGACGTATTGGTTGGTTTTTTTTGATGGTGAAGAAGCGCTCGTCGAGTGGTCGGCAACCGACAGTCTTTACGGAAGTCGCCATTTTGTTGAGACCCGCCGCCGCCAAGGGACGCTGAAGTCGATCAAGGCGATGGTGTTGCTGGATATGATCGGTGACAAATCCCTGAATATTCGGCGGGACACAAATTCCACGCGCTGGTTGGTGGATCTGTTTTGGGAAGCCGCCGCCGATCTAAAACTTTCCAAGTATTTTTTAACGCGCGAGCACTCCGTGGCCGACGACCACGTTCCTTTCCTGGAGGCCGGCATTCCGGCCATTGACATTATCGATTATGATTATGGTTTCAGCAACGTGTACTGGCACACCGCCGCGGACACGCTGGACAAAATTAGTCCGGATAGCTTGCAAACCGTCGGGCAAGTCGTCCTACGCGGACTGGAGAAATTAGAAGCCAAATTCAAGTAGACGCTGAGCGGCCGGCCTTGCTGGTAAATCGGCAGGATGACCCCGGGCGGATTCTTGCTGATGTGGCTTACAATCATACGAGACCTGAGACGGATGGCCTTAAAGGAGCAAACCATGAGCACGCAACCGCAAAATTCGGTACAAATCAACATTAAGGCGGATGATGAAGTTCAACGTGGCCGCTATTCCAACGCCGCCCAAATCAGCCACTCGGGCGAAGAGTTTACCGTCGACTTCTTCTTCATCCATTCCAACCCGCCGTTCGGCAATCTTCTGGCGCGCATGCTACTCTCACCGGGGCACGCCAAACGTCTCATGATGGCGCTGCAAGAAAACCTTCAGCGGTATGAAGCGGCTTATGGTCCCATACGAGTCGTCCCCAAACCGCCCGAAGGCGTCGGCTTTATCCAATAAGATAATTGCGATCGGGATCCTATCATTAAGATTCCCAGCGTAATTTCACCATCAGATTTACTGTTGGAGATGCTAATGATTAGCTCCACGTTGATTCCGCTGGGACTTGGATTCGTCTTGGGCCTTCAGCACGCCCTGGATCCTGACCACTTGGTCGCCGTATCCACCATTGTGAGCGAGCATAAGAGTCTGGCACGTTCTTCCGCGGTTGGCGCGTTTTGGGGATTAGGGCACACGGCCTCGCTTCTCATCTGTGGGGTGTTAGTCATCGGTTTCCGTATGTCGATCCCGGACCAGGCCGCCCCCTTTATGGAGTTTGGTGTGGCCGTCATGCTGGTTATATTAGGCTCCAACCTGGTGCGGAAGCAATTCGGGGCTCATCGGATTCATAGTCATGAACACCGGCATGACGGCCATTCGCACACTCATTTCCATGTCCATTCGTCTGAAACGCACCAGTTACACCACGCCGGCCTAGGCGTCCGTCCTTTTATAGTCGGCATGGTGCACGGCCTGGCCGGCAGCGCGGCATTGATGTTATTAGTGCTGACGCAGATTCCCTCACCTTATCTTGGCCTACTCTATATAGCAGTGTTTGGGATCGGGTCCATCGGAGGCATGCTGATGATGAGTGCCATGATTGGCGTGCCTTTTGTTTGGTCCTCTCGCCGCTTTACCACGATGAATCATCGCATACGAATGGCCGCCGGTCTGTTGAGCATCGCCTTTGGCGGCTTTCTCATGTGGAAAATTGGTTTTGCCGGAGGTCTTTTCCGGTCCTTGAGCCTATGACCAGAAATTGCTCTTCGACACGGCTACAGTTCTTACGGAATGACGCAATCGGTACAAGGTTCCCAACTTAAAAAATGCCGGTTAGTCCTGATATAATGATGGCGGGCGAGCCTGATTCGATTTAATCAGATCGCGGGAAAGAAAAATAGTAACTGTTCACAGGGATCGGGGGTCTGGGATCAGGGGCCAAGATCCCGTTGGTACCGATGACTGTTAGGAATTATCGTGATTTAGAGATTGCGTAGTAGGGCGGATGCTTAACGGATTGCGTTAGTCTCTGGAAAAGAAATCCAAGCACTATCGCCCGACCCCCGTGTACGGTTACGAAAAATATTGTGCCTGGAAGGGAAACGTATGCATACTGGGTTTAAGAGTCCGACGGTTAAGAGGGTGGTCTTGATCGGCATAGTTGCGATCGCGCTGGGTTGGGGCGCCTATTACTTGGCTCCCCGCTTCAACCCATCGGGAAACGGGCTGAGCCATTCACCATTGAGCCCGTCAGCGGCCACTTCAAATAGCCCCGCCGGCGGCTTGCCGGCCACGGGCACGTACCAAGACTATCCTGGATTCCCGCTGCCTGATTTAGAGGGCAGGCGACATGGACCGGGAGATTATCGAGGGAAGGTCGTATTCGTAAATTTCTGGGCCACGTGGTGCCCGCCCTGCCGTCAAGAGATTCCTGATCTGGTCGAGCTCTATAAACAATATCACGCGCAGGGTCTAGAGATCCTCGGCGTGGCCTTGGATGATGAAGGCGCGCTCCTGGTAAAGCCCTTTGTCGAAGCCGCCAAGATCAATTATCCGGTGCTGATCGGCAATGACAACATCAGCCTGACCTACGATGTTCAAGGCATCCCAACCACCCTGGTATTTGATAAGAATGGCAAGATGACCGCACGCTTGCTGGGCCCACGCAGCCGCGCCGATCTTGAGGCTTTGGTCAAATCCTTATTGTAATTGCAAATCGTAACTGTTCACGGGGGTCAGGAGTCGGGGATCGGGCGATATTGCCTGGATTTCTTTTGCAAAGACTTCCGCAATCCGTTAAGCATCCGCCCCACTACCCAATCTCCAAATCACGATAATTCCGAACAGCCAGCGGTACCACCGGGCCCTTGGCCCCTGATCCCTGACCCCCGATCCCCGTGAACAGTTACCGCAAATCTTTCTTAGCCGGCATGAGGATCATCGTCATGAAACGATACTGTCTATATATTAATGCCATTCACCGAGCCGGTTAACGAGAGTCACTGAGATTCGATCATAAGAAACACGCTGATGCCAAACTCCAGTCCCACGGTGTCCTGGAGTTTGGACATTTGTAGAGAGTGGGGTACCGCTTATAATCAAAAGCTCCGAAGGAGCGAG
>JACOSC010000142.1 GCA_016179055.1 Acidobacteriota bacterium | reverse complement strand
TCGATCTTCTCCGCATAGCGTTCCGTCAGCAAGCTCATCGCATCCTCACCTCATTCCTAGTATTTATCAGTTGGGCACTATACAGCATCCTGCGGGAGGTTTTCAAACTTTTTTGGTTCCGGCTCGTCCGGGTTGGGATCTGACAAGGTGAAATTGTGCTGAAACGGACAAAACATTTTCTGGAGATTGGGTTGCGCCCTTTACTCATGCGGGCATTTGACGGGTTTGTAATCCTTCCAACATGGCCTCTCCCTTTTCACCACAGAGACACAGAGTTCAGGGATATGAGGCGCTCCGCGGGCCCGGCGAAGCGCACGCCGGCTGGAAAAAAAAAGGCGACTCGTCGAGCCGCCTTTTTCTGTCCCAGGAACGAATGGCTTTGGCCTTACACCTCAGCGCGTTTGCGCTTGGGAGTTGGGGTCGGCCCTTCAAGCGCTTCATCACCATCCATAGCGAGCGCGGCATCGCCCTCAAGATCAAGCAAGGGCTCCTCGACTTCTTCCGCGGCGGCTCGTCGAGTCTTCGCCTCAGCCAGCTTAAAGTTGCGATACTGCTCCATGCCGGTCCCCGCCGGAATCAGCCGCCCGACGATCACATTCTCTTTCAGGCCGCGCAAATAATCAACCTTGCCGCTAATCGCCGCTTCAGTCAGCACGCGCGTGGTTTCTTGAAATGACGCCGCCGAAATGAATGAATCAGTGCTCAACGAGGCTTTGGTAATTCCGAGCAGTAGTGGACGGCCCACCGCCGCCTTCCCGTCTTCGGCCAGCACACGCTCATTTTCCGAGTAGAATTTGAACTTATCCACTTGCTCGTCCAAGAAGAATTCCGTGTCGCCCACGTCTTCAACTTTGATCCAGCGCATCATTTGGCGGGCAATGACTTCAATGTGCTTGTCGTTAATATTGACACCCTGCAAGCGGTAAACTTCTTGAATCTCATCGACTAGGTAGCGCTGCAGGGCCGCCGGTCCCAGCACGCGTAAAATATCGTGCGGATTACGCGGCCCGTCCATCAGCGGGTCGCCGGCTTGGACCATTTCATCTTCTTGTACGGAAACGTGCGCCCAACGCGGCAGCAAATATTCCCGCTTATCCGTAGCATCGGCTTCAATGATAAGCTTGCGCTGGCCGCGCGTGATGCCGCCGTACTTGACGAGTCCATTGATTTCCGTAATGACCGCCGGCTCTTTCGGCTTACGCGCCTCAAATAGCTCCACGATACGGGGCAGTCCACCGGTAATGTCCTTGATCTTGGTGCTCTCGCGTGGGATCTTAACCAGCACGTCGCCGGAATGAATCTCGTCCCCGTTTTCGGCCATCAAGTGGGCGCGCGCCGGCAATATGTAGGTCTTGAGCACCTTGTTTTTTTCCTTAATGACGATCGACGGCTGCAGTTTTTCGTCGGGCGACTCGGCGATGACTTTGTAGGCGTAACCGGTAACTTCGTCCACTTCTTCTTTCATCGTCACGCCTTCGATGACATCTTTGAGAACGACGATACCGCCAAACTCCGTGAGGATGGCCATGGTATAGGGGTCCCACTCCACCAGCGTCTGACCTTCCTTGACGCGTTGGCCGTCTTTGACGCGCAGCGTGGCACCGTACACCACGGAATAGCGCTCTTTTTCACGGCCCTTTTCGTCGTGCACAATCAAAGCGCCGTTGCGATTGGTAACGATCAGCAGACCGACTTTGTTAACCACCGTCTGAATATTTTGGAATTTAACGATGCCGGCATTCTTGGCGCCTTCGGTCGACTGTTCGGCGGCGCGGGTAGCCGTACCGCCAATATGGAAGGTTCTCATGGTTAATTGCGTGCCCGGCTCGCCAATGGATTGGGCGGCGATGATACCGACCGCTTCCCCGAGTTCCACCATTTTACCGCTGGCCAGGTTACGTCCATAACAGCGCACGCAAACCCCGCGCCGGGTCTTGCAGGTCAATACGGAGCGAATCTTTACCCGCTCGATACCGGCCGCTTGAATCTCGGTGGCTTTGCTCTCCGTGATTTCCTCGGCGGCAGAAACCAGCGTATCGCCGGTAAGTGGATCTTTGATCGATAGCAATGAAACACGGCCGACGATACGATCATGCAAGGACTCGATAATCTCACCGCCTTCCACAATGGCCGTGACCTCCAAGCCTTCCATGGTTTGGCAGTCTTCTTCGGAGATGATGACGTCCTGCGCAACGTCGACCAGGCGACGCGTCAGATAACCGGAGTCCGCCGTTTTAAGCGCCGTATCCGCCAAGCCTTTACGAGCGCCGTGAGTTGAAATAAAGTATTGCAAAACCGTCAACCCTTCGCGGAAATTAGAGGTGATAGGGGTCTCGATAATTTCTCCCGAAGGCTTCGCCATCAAACCGCGCATGCCGGCCAACTGACGAATTTGCTCTTTGCTGCCGCGTGCCCCCGAATCGGCCATGATAAAGATCGGATTGAACTCGCCACCCGTCATCTCGGCTTTGGCCATACGCTCAAACATCTTGTTGGCCACCTTCTCCGTAACCTCGGACCATATATCAACCACCTTATTGTGCCGCTCGCCGTTGGTAATGGCCCCGTCCATATACTGCTGCTCAATCGCGATGACGTCCGTGCGAGCCTGCTCCACCAACTCGTCCTTGTCGGAAGGAACAGTCAAGTCGTCTATACCGATGGAGATGCCGGCTTTTGTGGCATAAAGGAAGCCCAACTCCTTGAGGTTATCGAGCATCTGCACCGTCACATCCAGCCCCAGCCGCAGGTAGCAATAATTCACCAGTTGCTGCAAGCCCTTCTTCTTCATTAGACCGTTGATGAAGGGCATCCCCTTCGGGAGATGATCGTTGAAAATAATTCGGCCCACCGTAGTGTTGACAAAAGTATTTTGTACTTCCATGACCTCGGCGCGCATGACGGCCTGATCATCGAACATCGTGGTTAAATCCAGCAGAGACCCGGAATAGCGCAAACGAATCGGCGTCAACGTCTCCACTTCATTCGAGGCCAAGGCGTACATCGCCTCTTCCATACTGCCAAAGAGTCTACCTTCTCCCTTGGCGCCTTCCTTGAGCTTCGTCACATAATAACAACCGAGCACAATGTCTTGCGTGGGCACGGCTAACGGCTGGCCGCTGGCCGGCGAGAGAATGTTGTGCGATGACAGCATAAGCACAGAAGCTTCGACCTGCGCTTCCGGCGAAAGTGGAATATGGACCGCCATTTGATCACCATCGAAATCGGCGTTAAACGCAGTGCAAACCATCGGCGGAATTTTGATCGCTTTGCCCTCGACCAATACCGGCTCAAAGGCTTGTATGCCCAAGCGGTGCAGGGTGGGGGCCCGGTTGAGCAGCACGGGGTGATCCTTAATCACTTCTTCCAGGATATCCCATACCACGGAATCCTGCCGCTCGACCATCTCTTTGGCCTCTTTGATGGTTGTGGCATAACCCTTCTTTTCCAGCCGATTGTAGATGAACGGCTTAAAGAGCTCGATCGCCATCTTCTTCGGTAGCCCGCATTGGTGCAGACGCAACTCCGGTCCCACTACGATAACCGAACGACCGGAATAATCCACGCGCTTGCCCAACAGATTTTGACGGAAGCGGCCCTGTTTACCCTTCAAGGTATCACTCAGCGATTTCAGCGGACGATTATTGGCTCCCCGCAGCACACGCCCGCGGCGGCCATTATCAAACATGGCATCCACGGCTTCCTGCAACATGCGCTTCTCGTTCCGTATGATTACCTCAGGCGCTTTTAGCTCCATCAACTTCTTCAAGCGATTGTTGCGATTGATCACACGGCGGTAAAGGTCGTTTAGATCCGACGTCGCAAACCTTCCCCCATCGAGCGGAACCAGCGGCCGTAATTCCGGCGGAATAACCGGAATGGCGGTGAGGATCATCCACTCAGGCTTATTGCCCGACTTGCGGAAGGCATCCGCAACCTTCAGGCGCTTGGCGTATCGTATTCGCCTGAGCTGCGATCCTTCTTTCTTCATATCGCGACGAAGGACCTCGGCGAGCTCATCAATGTCCACCTTTTTCAGCAACTCACGAATCGCCTCGGCGCCCATCATCGCTTTGAATTTCCCCGGGTGATCTTTCTGCAACTGACGGTAGCGCTCCTCATTGAGGAGCTCCTTCTCTTCGATGTCTTCGATATCGCCGGGATCGGTGACCACATAGGCCTCGAAATAGAGCACACGTTCGAGGTCGCGCAGCGTCATATCCAGCAAAAGGCCGATGCGACTCGGTGGGCCTTTGAAGAACCAAATATGCGAGCACGGCGCCGCCAACTCAATATCGCCGAGGCGTTCCCGTCGCACCTTGGAGAGAGTTACTTCAACGCCGCACTTGTCGCATACGATACCGCGGTGTTTCATCCGCTTGTACTTACCGCATAGACACTCCCAGTCAGTAACCGGGCCGAAAATTCTGGCGCAAAATAACCCATCTTTCTCCGGCTTCAAGGTTCGGTAGTTGATCGTTTCGGGCTTGGTAACCTCGCCATACGACCACGCTTTGATTTTCTCCGGCGAAGCCAACCCTATCCGTATGCGGTCAAAATCCTTGATAAGGTCAACTTTTTCCACGGATTCCATTAGACTTTTCAAAGCCGTTACCTCCTTTAGGTTTACTGAGGTTGCTGCTAGGATCAGGGCGGGAGGAGTCCGGCCAACCGCCCAAATTCCATATTACTCGCTATATATTACTCGGTATATTGCTCGGTCGGCTCAGCCGGAGCGGGTTTGGCCTTTTGGAGTAACTCAACATCCAAGCACAAACTTTGCAGCTCACGGATCAACACGTTAAAGGACTCGGGGATGCCGGGCTTGAAGGTCGGTTCGCCTTTTACAATGGCTTCGTAAATCTTAGTGCGCCCCTGGACATCATCCGACTTGGCGGTCAGTAGTTCTTGCAAAATATTCGCCGCGCCGTAGGCCTCGAGCGCCCATACTTCCATTTCGCCAAATCGCTGGCCGCCGAACTGTGCTTTGCCGCCCAGCGGTTGTTGCGTGATTAATGAGTAAGGACCGATCGAGCGCGCGTGAATCTTATCGTCAACCAGGTGCCCCAATTTCAGCAGGTATATATTGCCGACGGTGACTTTTTGATCGAAACGCTCGCCGGTCATTCCGTCGTAAAGCGTCGTTTTCCCGGTCGACGGGAGATTGGCTTTTTTAAGCATTTCTTTGATCTCACCTTCGGAAGCGCCGTCAAAAACCGGTGTCGCAAAAAACAAGCCGAGCGCCTTAGCCGCCCATCCGAGGTGCGTCTCCAGGATCTGGCCGATGTTCATACGAGAAGGCACGCCCAACGGATTAAGCACAATCTCCACGGGGGTACCATCCGGCAAATAAGGCATATCCTCGTCCGGCAGGATCTTAGCCACCACGCCTTTGTTGCCGTGGCGACCCGCCATTTTGTCGCCGACCGACAGCTTGCGCTTCATCGCCACATAAACTTTAACCATCTTGATAACGCCGGGAGGCAGCTCATCGCCGCGTTTGAGCCGCTGAATCTTATCCTCAAACAGTCGCTCGAGCACGGAGACTTGCTTCTCCATCCGCTCGTCCAGATGCTCACACTCATCATGAATCGAGCCGTCCTTGAACAGCGCTTTAATCTTGTTCACATCCGAGTTCGACAGTTCCTTGAGCATGCTCTTGGTGAGTTTGGCGCCTTTCTTGATAACGGCATCGCCGCTCTTGTCGGTTAAATTGGCGGGAATGCTTTCGCCGGAGAGGACGTCAATCAAGCGTTTGGCTTTTTCTTCCTTGATAATTCGAATTTCATCCTTAAGATCCTTACTGAGTTTTTCGGCATGTTCACGTTCGATAGACTTGGCGCGCTCGTCTTTAGGAACCCCTTTACGCGAAAAAATCTTCACATCGACGATCGTGCCTTCGATGCCCGGTGGGCAGATGAGCGAGGCGTCGCGCACTTCTTCCGCTTTTTCACCAAAAATCGCGCGCAACAGTTTCTCTTCAGGGGAGAGCTGGGTTTCACCTTTGGGCGTTACTTTCCCCACGAGATAATCGCCGGGTTTGACTTTAGCGCCGATACGTATGATCCCGCTTTCATCCAAGTCCTTGAGCAGGCCCTCACTTACGTTGGGAATGTCACGCGTGATTTCTTCCGGTCCCAGCTTAGTGTCGCGGGCCTCGATTTCCAGCTCCTCAATATGAATGGACGTGTATGCGTCCTCCTTGACCACCCGCTCGCTGATCAGTATCGCGTCTTCAAAATTGTATCCACGCCAGGGCATGAAGGCCGCCAGCACATTGCGCCCCAGGGCTAATTCCCCCTTGTCCGTGCAAGGTCCATCCGCCAGCACCTGGCCTTTAGCCACGTAGTCGCCCTGTCGCACCAGGGGTTTCTGATTCACGCAAGTATTTTGATTGGAGCGGCGGAATTTCACGAGGTTATATATGTCGACGGCCGCTTCATCGCCTCGGCCACTTGACCGGTTCGCTCCCTCCGCCCGCAGAATGATGCGCTGGGAATCCACGCTATCAACCACGCCGGCTCGCCGACAGACCGCCACGGCCCCGGAGTCCTTAGCTACGATATGTTCCATGCCCGTGCCCACGTAGGGGGCCTCCGCCCGCAATAGCGGCACAGCCTGCCTTTGCATGTTTGATCCCATGAGGGCGCGATTGGCATCATCATGCTCCAGGAATGGAATAAGCGACGCGGCCACACTGACCAATTGCTTGGGCGACACGTCAATATACTGGACTTGATCCCGTTGCGCTAAAATAAAATTGCCCTCGTGCCGAGCCGTCACGCGTTCGGGGATAATGAAGCCGTCCTTGTCGACCTCGACATTAGCCTGGGCAATGACATATCTATCTTCCTCCCAAGCGGTAAGGTAAAAGGAAAAAGGCTCGGCGGTGGCCGGCTTTTTTTCCGCGGCCAGGATCTTTTTGTTTTCCCTTTCAAATTGATCTTTCGCTACCTGAGCGTACGCTTTCAAATGGGTATCGCCGGCATTGATAACCGTGACGTAATCCACCAGGCTGCCTTCTTCCACTTTGCGATAGGGCGATTCGATAAAGCCATAATCATTTATCCGCGCGTAGCAACTAAGCGAAGAGATTAGTCCAATGTTTGGCCCTTCCGGCGTCTCAATCGGACAAATGCGCCCATAGTGCGTGGGGTGTACGTCGCGCACTTCGAATCCAGCCCGTTCCCGACTGAGTCCGCCGGGCCCCAGCGCCGATACGCGCCGCTTATGGGTTATCTCCGACAGCGGGTTGGTCTGATCCATGAATTGCGAGAGCTGGCTCGATCCAAAAAACTCCTTTATGGCGGCCATGACCGGCTTGGGATTAATCAGATCATGCGGCATAGCCGTCGCCATCTCCTGGTGGACCGACATTTTTTCCTTGATGGCCCGTTCCATTCGCACCAATCCTACACGAAATTGGTTCTCCAAAAGCTCGCCAACTGCGCGCACGCGGCGATTGCCCAGGTGATCAATATCGTCGACGGTACCGATGTTCTTGCGCAACTTCAAGACGTACTTGATGACGGCGGTGATATCATCTACGGAGAGAGTTCGTTGTTCCAGCGACGTATTCAGGCCAGTCTTGATATTGAATTTCAGCCGGCCCACGCGCGAAAAATCATACTTACGCGGATCGAAGAACATGCCTTCAAACAACGCCTGGGCGGTTTCGCGGGTGGGCATGTCTCCCGGACGTTGCTTGCGATAAATTTCGAAGAGCGCGTCTTCGTATGCCGTCTCCGGATCGTCCTTCGGCGCGCCGTCTTTGGCCACGGTTTGAGTGATCACCACGCCGGTATCGTCGGCTTCCGGAAAGAACACTTCAAATTCTTTTAGGCCGGAGGCAATAATGGCGTTCAAAGCGGCAGCGTCTACCGCCTCATTCATTTCAACAATCGGTTCTCCGGTAGTCCGCTCAATAATATCGGCAATGGCATAGGCGCCCTGCAAATCATCCGGATCGATCTCAATCTCCGTGACTCCGGCCTTTACCAACTGCTCATATACGCTGTGACTGATTTTCCGACCGCGTGGAGTTAAGACTTCTTTTCCGTGCTTCGGATCCTTAATATCCTTGGCGAGTTTGCTGCCAATCAGATTTTTGGCCAGGGGTCGAAAGATCTGGCGACCTTCGGTACGAAGCTTAACCACCTCATAAAAGGCGCGTAAGATTTGCTCGTTGCTCTTGTAACCCAGCGCCCGCAGAAAAGTAGACGCCAGGAATTTCTTCTTGCGGTCGATGCGAACGTAGAGTATGTTTTTTGCGTCGAACTCAAATTCTACCCAAGAGCCCCGATACGGAATGATCTTGCCGAGGAAATACGTGCGGGCCGCATTGGATTCAAAATAAACGCCCGGAGATCGGTGCAACTGGCTGACGATAACGCGTTCGGTACCGTTGACGATGAATGTTCCGTTCTCCGTCATCAACGGAATATCGCCAAAGTAGACCTCTTGCTCCTTGATGTCACGAATCTTGCGGACGTTGGTTTGAGTGTCTTTATCCCATACTACCAACCGGACCGTAACTTTTAAGGGAACCGCAAAGGTCATGCCGCGCTCTTGGCATTCGTCGACGCTGTATTTTAAGCCGAGACCGATGGGCTCACCGCAGAGATCGCAACGCGCCACCGTGACACGTAGATGGAAGCCGCAGTGTTTGCAAAGATCATCGTCCGAGACGTAGGGATCGATAATAATCGTCTTCTTGCAGTGAGTACAGGTCGCGCGCAAATGCTGAAGACCTTTCATATTTCCGCATTTGCACTCCCAATTTCCGATGGCATAATCAACAAACTCCAGGGACGCCGTCTCACGAAAGTCCGTAATCGGAAAGACCGAGTTGAAGACGGCTTGCAGGCCGGAATCCTCGCGTTCTTCCGGCAAGAGATCCATCTGCAGAAACCGCTGGTAAGATTTCTTCTGCACCTCAATCAAATTGGGAATAGGACTCACTGTGCGGATTTTCGCGTAGTCGATACGCGAACGATATACGTTGGAAGTTGTTACATCTCTCATCAAACTTCCTCCAGGCGATAAATTTTTTGAAAGGCTGCTGAACGAGTAAAAATGAGGGCTTCCACTAGAGACAAAAACACCCAAAGGCTTGCATTAAAAAATTTTCTCGCAGTCCAACACCGTTCGTTGTTCTTAAGTTACATAAAACGCGGGAATCGATTTATACATTCGGGGTTTAGTATACCTAAAAACAACCAAAACTGCAAATTTTTGTCAGGGAGGTTACTTAATCTCTATCGTCGCGCCCACTTCAGCGAACTTCTTTTTGATGGTCTCGGCTTCGTCCTTGGAAACGGATTCCTTCACAACTTTTGGCACGGCTTCGACCAGATCCTTGGCTTCTTTTAAACCAAGACTGGTGATTTCGCGAACCACTTTGATGACATTGATTTTCTTCTCACCGACTGCGGTCAGGACCACTTCAAACTCAGTCTTTTCTTCCACCACCGGAGCTCCTGCTCCGGCGCCGGCTCCCGTCGCCGGACCAGCCATCATGGCGACCCCGGCGGCCGCCGTGACTCCAAATTCCTTCTCAATGTCCTTGACCAACTCCGAAATCTCCATCATAGAAGCCTGTTTAATCCAATCAAGTACCGTCTGTTTGTTCATTTCCATGAATCTAACTCCTTCGATCAATATAGGGCAGCACTCAGTTAACGACCTTTCGTATAGAGATTCCGGCTGATCCCCAAGTGCCTGCGGTTACTATTAACTAGTCGTACATCCAACCCAAAACATGCGGTTGGGTCCTGTTTCATAAGAGCCTTGGCAGCGCGTTCATTTCTGAATCTGGCTCAGGTCCAGCGCCAAGTTACGCAACGGAGCGTTGAGCACCGAGCTGAGTCGGGAGACTGGAGACTTTAACAGATACACCAGCTTCCCAATGAGCTCCTCTCGGGATGGCAGCTTTGAAATCTCCGGCACGGCCTCCGCGGGAAAGACCTGACCTTCAACGACGGCGGCTTTAAAGACAATAGCCGGATGGCCCTTGGCAAAGTCCATTAGGAGTTTAGCCAGCGCCGGGGCATCCTCGCGCCGACTCAGCGCGATCGCCGTCGGCCCTTTGAAAAAGGGGCTCAAATGCTCCATCCGTGTGTCTTTGACGGCCCGCAGAGCCAGCGTATTCTTAACGACTTCATACTCTGAGGAGATTTTGCGAATTTGTTGCCGCAGTTCGGTAGCGGCCACCACTTTCAATCCGCGATAATCTATAAGAAAAGCGCTTCGGGCTTCTCGAATCATGCTGTTCAAGGAAGCCACCGTTTGTTCTTTTTCAGTCTTGTTCACAGCTCTATCCTACCTTACGAATTCTAATGGATTCCTTATAATTCAACCGTCGCCAAATCAATTTTCACACCTGGACTCATCGTTGAGGAAATGGTAATCCCTCTTAGATACTTGCCCTTGCTGGTGTGGGGTTTGGCTCGCAATATGGCGTCAATCAGCGCGTGCGCATTCTCCGCCAATTTCTCGACTGGAAAAGAAGCTTTGCCAAAAGGGGCATGCACGATAGCTGTTTTATCCACACGAAATTCAACCTTTCCGGCCTTAATATCACGAACCGCCTTGGCTACCTCAAAGGTAACGGTTCCGGTCTTGGGATTGGGCATTAACCCGCGCGGTCCCAAAACCTTGCCCAGTTTACCTACGGATTTCATCGTGTCCGGAGTAGCCACCAGCGCATCAAAATCCATCCAACCACCGCTAATCCGTTCGACCATTTCTTCTCCGCCGACTTCATCGGCGCCGGCGTCGCGCGCCTCTTTTACTTTCTCACCGGAAGCAATTACCGCCACTCGCTTAGATTTGCCCAGACCGTTAGGCAAAACAACCGTGCCGCGCACCATCTGATCCGCATGCTTGGGATCGACCCCCAACCGCATGGCGATTTCCATCGTTTCGTCAAACTTTGCATAGCGAACTTTCTGGATCACCGCAATCGCTTCTTCTATAGCATACGGCTTCTCTTCGACGGCGGTAGCAGCCTTCTTGTATTTCTTGCCAAAGTTCCTCATTCTTCCATCTCCTGTACTTAGGGCGGAACCGATTGCACAGCTCTACGACTGCACTTCAATTCCCATACTACGCGCGGTTCCCATCACCGTGGCCATGGCGGCCTTTAGATCGGTGCAATTCAAGTCGGGCATCTTGGTCTTCGCGATTTCTTCGATTTGCTTCATCGTTACTTTTGCCACCTTCGTTTTGTTGGGCTCCGCCGATCCTTTCGCCAGGTTGGCGGCGCGCTTAAGCAGGATCGCCGCGGGCGGCGTCTTAGTGATAAATGTATAGGTTCGATCCGAAAACACCGTAATTACGGCCGGAATAATCAGACCCTCCTGCTTCTGTGTACGCGCATTGAAGGCCTTGCAGAACTCCATAATATTAAGGCCATGTTGGCCCAGCGCCGGCCCTACGGGGGGCGCCGGTGTCGCTTTTCCTGCGGGAATCTGCAATTTGATGTTACCGACAACTTTCTTCACAATAACCCTCCGACTCGTCCGTCGTCCGTGGTCAGCCGCATCGCCTAGTGGGATGAACCGCTACGACGGACCATGGACAATTAACAAATTCACAATAGCTTTTCTACTTGCAAGAATTCCAGCTCGACAGGCGTGGGCCTTCCCAGAATGGTCAGCATGACCTTGAGCGTGCTTCGCTCCATATTAACTTCTTCCACCGACCCGCTAAAATCCTTAAATGGTCCATCAACAATCTTTACATATTCGCCGCGCTCAAAAATATACTTGGGCTTCGGCTGCTCCATGGAGGACACGCGATGGATAATCTCATCAACTTCACCCTCGGTGAGAGGCGTCGGCTTTTTGCCTGAACTAATGAACCCCGTCACTTTGGGCGTATTCCGCACCACATGCCAGGTCTCATCATTCATGTCCATTTCCACGAGAATATAGCCGGGAAAGAACAGCTTTTGCGAGACCACTTTCTTACCGCCTCGCATTTCCACCACGTCCTCGGTGGGAATTAATATTTGGCCGATCATCTCATCCAAGCCATAAGCCGTGATGCGATTCATCAAACTCTCGGCAACTTTGCGCTCATAGCCCGAATAGGTATGAATGATATACCACTGCTTCGCCATACGATCCTTTCCAGCAACGTGGCACCGGCCCTAGGGCGCGGAAAAAGCTTTAAAAAGCTTATCCATCAAGAAACCCAAGGAGTAGTCACACACATATAGGTATAGGCCAAAGAAAAAAACACAGAAAAGCACTACAATGGTCGTTCCTTTGACTTCCTTGAGGGAAGGCCACGATACCCTCTGAAGTTCAACCCGTACTTCCTTCAGGTAATCACTTGCTCGTACGGGAAGCCCCTTGATCGGTTCTAAGGTTTTCTCCAAAAATTCCGGTCGCACCGAGTACTCCCTTGCCCGTTGTAAACCTTCCGGCTCACCAGCTTAATAGAAATGGCAGGCCAGGAGGGACTCGAACCCCCAACATCCGGTTTTGGAGACCGGCGCTCTATCCAGTTCGAGCTACTGGCCTACACAATTACGTTCAATAGCTTGACTGTTCAATTGCTAAAGCCGCACCCGCTTAACGCACTTCCTTGTGATTGGTGTGGATTCGGCAATGCCTGCAAAACTTCTTGAACTCCAACTTGTCGGTAGTAGTTTTCTTATTCTTGGTAGATGTATAATTTCGGTTCTTACACTTGGTACATTCAAACGTAATGATATCACGCATAATCTAATGTCCAGGAACGACTACCGTTGCGGCAGATCGTTCTCGCCCTCCACGGGCGCTCCAAAGCGTTATTACTTCACGGCTGGGAACCCCGTTCATCTGGCCTTAATCATCCTTGCGGGTCTTGCCCATCAATAGAATAACAGCCCGCGCGCTACTCGATAATCTCAGTCACCGTGCCGGCGCCTACCGTGCGGCCGCCTTCGCGGATCGCAAACCGCAAGCCCTTGTCCATGGCGATCGGCGTGATCAGCACTATCTCCATCGTCACGTTGTCCCCGGGCATCACCATC
>JACOSC010000051.1 GCA_016179055.1 Acidobacteriota bacterium | reverse complement strand
GAGAGCACAAATAAAAACCTACAAGCAGTTCAAAAAGCTCGTCGAAAAGTGGATCGATCTCTCCATCGAACACTCAAAAATAAAAACAACCTTGGCTAACCGCAATCAGATAAAATGAAGAAGAACTCGGTACTCTCAAGTAAAGAAGAACCGGGAAGTTTCTAAGGAGTCCCCCAGCCTGTCGTAAAACGACACGCAGAAAAACGATGAAACTGGGGAAGTTTCTAAGGAGTCCCCAAGCTTGTCGAAAGACGACACGCAGAACAACAATGAAACTGGGGAAGTTTCTAAGGAGCAACATGTTTATAGCAGGAGCTGCTAGCTTTATGATCCGATCCCCTACGGGGCTGACACTTATCCTGCTCTGATGATAATTTCCACTAGACGAGTACATCATACGGAAATCACACCCCTTGGAGTCGGGTAATCGCGCAGCAAAAGAGATTAACGAAGCCGGTGGTTAATTCTGAGACCTTGTGCTAAGATACGCGGCAAGAAACCATAAATCCAGGGATTTATGACCGCGAAAACATTGCAGATAGGATAGGATGTAAAGTTCATGTGGTAAATCTATTTAAGCCAAGCGCGGAGCAATTTAAGGGTTGCGGAGCTAGCACTTGCGGAGCGCCAACCGGATCCCAGTGCCAGTCGGTCATACTATGCAGCATTTCATGCAGCAATCTCGGCTTTGTCGAAGCTGGCTAACTACTGCTCGCGGGGCGAGCAATGGGGGCATGATGAGATTGCAGCGAAATTTGCTTTAATTCTAACCCTTCGGCAGAAGGTATTCGGCGAGTCGCTGGGAGAATCGTTGTATGACCTTATGCGGCGCAGACATCCGGCAGACTATAAGCCGGAGTCTATTAGTCTCAAAGTTGCGGAGCGTTGTTTCAGTAAAGCCCAACATTTCGTTCGATCTATTGAGCAAAAATTGGGAGATCCATCATGAGTCAAAGAGTTGAAATTAACTTTGGTCCTTATTTTGAGTTGCTCTCTGCACCAGAACAGCGCGCCGCAGTCAAATTCATTGAAGAACTAGCCGGCATTAATCCAGAAATAGCCGCCCGTTCTACTGTGGGTCCAGGTAACGATGGCGCGATTTACGTTTATGCTACGCTTCCGACGGACGAAGACCAGGAACAGGCTTTAAGCTAGTCGGCAGCAAAGATAGGATTGGAACTTCTCGTTGAAACGGGAATTGTTGTTTTGCTGATGCCGGCAACATGATATTCTTATTTCATTCACCGCAGAGTCACGGAGGACAAGAAGCCTAGCCAAGGTTTCTCTCCGTGTTCTCAGTGTCTCTGTGGTGAACATGGGGTGAGGAAATCATGTTTCACTGCAAATTTAGAATGGTAACGCAAGATGCCCGCTTGCGTTATCTTGATGGTGTCTGCGCTTTTTTGCTTTAATCACCACCATTGTGGACTACGGAATGGAATTGAAGGTTTTTACCGCTTTCGATTCTTCCTTCGTTTCGACACCATGGCGGAATAGAGCGCATCAACGGTTTTGCGACCAAACAACTGTTCCTTAATCTGTAGGTAATCCCCGGCCCCGGGTTCGTATTGCAGGATAAACCGCGTGGCGTTGGTTAATCCCAAGGATTGGACCAAAGCCTCCCAACCGGCCGCTCGTATATCGGCGCTAGTGATGGCTTTCTCATGCATGGTTAAACTCCTCTGTTGCTACAAAATCTAACGGGCTGACGATCTTGACCGTTAGGACAGTGCCTTGTTTGGCGGCCCTCTTTAAAATGCCGTCATCGCAGGTAATGAAAAAGTTTATGGCATTGTCGTGGAATTCGGCTGACGCTATGTGAAGCGCGTCGATGGCCTTGAATCCCAGTTGCGCCAGCGCTCGGGATCGAGATTTGATGACCGGAGTCGCCTCAACATACTCGCCGGCAAGACGGAGATACGACAGTACCCGTTGGCGCCTGTCTGGGTTGGGGTTTTGCCGAGCTTCAAAGTCCAATACCGACGACCCGCAAAGTATTATCGATTGAGCCTCGGCTTTTTCAAGAATATAAAGAAATGCTTCAGTTTCAAGTCGAACCCGCACTTGGACTTGGCTGTCAAAAGGGCGGTTGAGAACGCTGCTGTCTAAGTATATTCTAAGTGTCACTGATGTATCGCCTCGCCCTTACCGCTTAACCATTATCGTAAGGCTGTTTTATTGTACCATACATTCTCGCTTCCCCCGCCGGTTCTTCAGAAACAGGAAAATGATCGTTTATGCCCATTCGCAATATAGCGCAGCCGTCAAGCCAAAGTTCGCCGGCTTACCCTACTACCGTTTTCCTACCAGAACGAAAGGAGCCCAGTGATAGGGATGGTCGTATTCTTTCTTGATCGCCAGGGCGGCGCGTCGGAGCGCGGTCCGCTTGGGCGTCCCCTCCTTTAAAGCTTGATAAAAAACTTCCATGAAGGCAGCCGTCGAACGATCGTGCGCGGCCCATAGGCTGGCCACGAGGGACGCCGCGCCGGCGTACAAAAAACCGCGCATGAGCCCCATCAGCTCATCGCCTTGCGCCACTTGACTCAACCCACTATGGCAGCCGCTCAGCGTAACTAGATCCGCGTCCAGCCGCATATTGTAAACATCATAAAAGCTGAGCCAGGAATCGTACAAGCGGAGTGCGGAAAACAAGGGGTTGTCATAGCGGAACAGGCCATGAGCGGCGATGTGTATGATCCGGTTGTTCGCCGCGCAGCGATACAAAGCCTCTCGTGTGGCGGCCTCACGCAGCAGCAGCCGACCTTCGGGAAACAACTCTTTGACGCGTAGCGCTTCCATCTCGCTGTAAGGCAAATTATGGCCTGGCACGCCGAGAACGAGAACTTGGTCCGACGATGGGCTTTCCTTTTGTTGGCAGAGACGAAATACGGAAGCGCTCGGCGAATAGGAAACTTCGTGACGATCGATCACATACTCTTGACCGGTCCACAAGGCGTGAAAAGGAACATAGTGCAAGAGGTCATGCGGAATGATGACCAAGTGTTTGCCGGCGAGCATAGGCTGCACAGGCTCCAGCAATAGTTGATATAACTCCTGCAAATAATGATTAGCGCTACGCTGCAAGCTTGCCATATGCCGGCTTATGTACGCTGGACCGTACAAGAATTTCTCCAGTTGGAATTGTAAGGCCGCCACCGTTCGGCCAACCTCGTCACGCGACACGCGGCGAGAAAGCACTTCCAACCCTTGTTTGGACAAGACAAAAGTCTTTAAAGAATCATCGGTTAAATAAAACTCCAGGAGGACTTCATCCTCAAGGAGACATTGGCGAGCTTCCTCGGGGCTGACGGTGACACTGGGCTGCGAAGGACTGCTGCCCAGCGAATTTAGCTGAAACTGTCGATGGAGGTCGGCCAAAGCTTGTTCGCGGGCGCGTATCTCACCCTGCAAATGCGCTTGCCTTAGTGTCGTACGCTGATCCGAAGGAGGCTCTTGATTATTAAGTCGATCGTACAACCAATTCAGTTCTTCACGAAACGTCGTCCACCGCCGCAGCAGCGGCACATCCTGATCCGAAGGCGTGGCGGGGTCGGCCGTCGTACAGGACAACAAATCGACTAATGAGCGCGACTTCGCCCGCTCGACCCATGCGAAGGCCGCCGCGCGATCTCGGGGCGTGTTTCGCTCCAGACACAGCTCAATAATCTCCTCATAGACTTTCAGTTTGTCCTTAAGGAACGACGACTTATACACGTCCGGTCGTATGTGCGCGCACATTTCTTCTATGTACTGAATGGCCGATTGATAGAGGAGGTAGGCTTTAGCTTTATCGTCAGCCGCCGTCAAATTCCCTAACAGATGGTAACATTGGAACGCTAACCAGGGGGCTTCGTGTTCCTGCAAACAACTTAGAACTTCTTCAGCCAATGCGCGAGCCCGGTCCGGCTCGCCACGTTGGCGGGCCACTTGCGCCCGTAGCAGTTGCGCATAAGCGGCGCGTAAATGAAGTCCCGCCGATGAGAAAATCTCATGGGCGGATCGACACAGGAGCTCCGCTTCATCGTTCTTTCCTTCCTTTAGCTTTAAGGCCGAGATGTAGAGGTCCAGCAACGCCCCATAGACCCGATTGCCTTCCTTGGCGAAAAGCTCGCGTGCGCCCGTTAGATCTATCGCGGCCGCGGGTAGATTTCCTACATGGAATTTGGCCAGGCCACGAAAGGTCTTCACTTTGGCCAATTCATACTGCCGGCGCAGCTGTGTAAAGACCGCTTCGGCTGTGTCACAAGAAGAGAGAACATCATCATATAAATTCAATTCCAAATAAATTTCCAGCAGGTCCATATCGCAGAGGGCCGCCGTAACCACGCTCCCGTTTTGCAAGTGAAATTCTTTCACCTTGCCGAAGAGGCGAATCGATTCATTGTAGCGGCGCTGAATGTACAACAAGTAGGCCAGATTGTATTCGGCTTTGGCCGCTTCAATAGGCATTCCAGAGGCGATGAGGAGGTCGCGCGCCGTTTCATAAAGGGCCGCGGAAGTGCTGACTTGATTTAACATGCTCAGCGCATTGGCCCGATTGGTCTCAATCACTCCCATCGCCGCCTGGTCGTTGCATTCGGCGAAAACGGCGCGTGCCCGATTATAGTATTCGAGCGCCTTCTCATACTCATCCAGTCGGTGATAGATGTTTCCGACGTTGGTATCCAATTGCGCCAGCAACTGCAATTGGCCATGCCGTTCGAAGGCGGCGCGCGCTTCCTCGGCGAGCGCCAGCGCTTCGTCATAACGGCCGAGATACATCAACACCGTTACTTTTGACCGAACCACACGGGCGGCTTCCAATTCCATGCCCATTTCTCGGTAAGAGGCCTCGGCGCGATTGAACCACTCTAGCGCCTCTTCGTACTGACCGTTCGCCCAAAAGGCTTGTGAACGAGCCCGCATCGCCAGCGCCGCAGCCAGCGGATCCTGAACCAGGTTGGCGATCGACCAGGTCAAATCAGCGACTCGCACAGCCTCAGCAATATCCACACGGATCAACTGGTTTACCTTATCTCGCAAATTGTCGATGAGTTCGGGCGTGACTACTTCGTGCCGGCCTTGCAGGAAGGTACGAACTTGGTCGCCATCGCCCAAGCGGAGGAGTTCGTCGACAAGCAAACGATCCATAGAGGAAGGCTTCCTAGTTCATTATGGTCTGGCAACGGACACCGCGTGAATGGCGAGGATACAATCCGGTAACTGGATCTTAAAATCATACAGGCCTGCCGGAACTTTTCTTAAATTAAAGACACCTAAGTGATCGGTCAACGTTGAGAGCAGAGCTGAATCCCCCTGATAGAGCTCAATTAGAATGGCGGTAACTCGCTCAAAATCGCTTTCATGGGGGAGAACTTGACCCATGATATTGGTCGTGTTCGGTGGCCTGGCCGGAGTGAACCGAATATCGATATCATAAGACTCCGCTTGGTAGAGCAACTGCTTGCCGTTTCCCTGGACACTGCGGGCATCACTAAATTCCAATTGTTGGGTGCTGTCAAACATCAGGGCCGCCGCAACCAACCGCCGGACCGGTTGCCAAAGAGGTTTTCTCTTGGCCATTTTGAAGTGGCGGATTAGCCGATCGACGGTCTGGCGCGGAGGTTCCTTTAATTCATTCGTGTGCAGGGCTTGCATAACCATTTGCAACCATTCCAAGGTCCCCTTACATAGGCTACACCCCGAATCTATGTGGGAGGCGACCGCTTGGGTGCTTGCCGCATCCAGAGTCTTTTCTAAATATGAAACCAGTGTTTCAATTGAAGAACAGGCCATTGTAAATGACTCCCATGCTCAGCGTTCGAAACGCTCAATTACCACTTAACGTACCCCCTTTGCCCTTACCACTGAGTTCTCTCAATAAAGAGGCGTGGATTGGGGCGAAATTGGACAATAATGTTCTTCAAAAATCAAGGTTTGAGAGGGCCGCCCGCAACCGTTCGAGGCAACGTGCTCGCATGCGCCCCACGCTGCTGCTGGAGATCTCGAGCCTTCGGCCTATTTCTAAATGCGATAGTGGCTCGGGACTATAGAAAAGGCTCCATAACAGTTTCTGGCAACGAGGCCCCAGCAGCCTAATGCCTTCGCGAACCCTATGCTGTTGCTCGAGTAACAAAAGCTGCTTATCCGGAAATGCCTCCGCACACGTAGAGTCTGCTAAGTGCTCGCCCTTATCTGAAAGGTCGTCCAGCCCAACTACCGGTGCGCCGCGGAGGCGGCGCAGGCGCCAGCTCTCCCGTTGGGCGGTGCGGACCAGCCATCCGTGCAATTTGTTAGGCTGGCGCAGGGTGGGCAACTTTTCCAGCAGAATAACGCAAACCTTTTGGAAGACGTCGGCCGCGTCATCGGCGTCTAACCCCGACTTTAGAGCAATGGAATAGATGAGCGCGCCATAGCGCTCCAATAAGGCTTCCCATGCCTTTTCGTCTCCGGCAATACAAGCCGCCACCAGCTCCGCGTTGGCAGCGTATGGATAGGCTTTAGTCATAGCGTCTGAACTAAGAAGACTCTCTTATCCTTCACAGTATCTTGCATGAATGTGTAAATTAGCGCTGAAAGGCGAAGGAATGCGAATATACAAAATGTGCGCGCGTTCGGCAAAATTATTACTTCACCTTCACTAACTAGAGGAGGGGAGCGGTTTGGGCCTTTGCCGCTTTCGTCCACCTAAATTCTACTGCCAAGACTAGAACTAAGTATAGCATAAGCCAACTAATGAAACTATTTGATTGTGGTGATTCTGAAGTTCACTCATGAGAACTGCGCTGACGCCAAAATCCAGCCCCCGTGCGGGGCCGACTCCGCTACTGTCCGATAGGCTTATGATCGAACTTCAGTGGTGATTTTCGTGATTCGAAGAGCGTGATTGAAATTCGGTCCTTATCCCCATCACCGACCACCGCCGTTTCGTATGACTACCGAGCAGATATGCGGTAAAATAACCCAATGCGTCTCCTAAGGATAGTTTGTTGGACTATAATTCTGACTCTGGCCGCAGTGCCGGTTTCGGTCCTGTTATGCCCGAAAATAGAAACCGGTATAAGGGGCGGGCGGTTGGTGGTGGCACAGATAGGAGGTCCCCGCGGGTTTAATCGGTTGTTTGTTGACGATCAGGAAACGGCGGCTATCAGCGACGCGATCATGGGGTCCTTGGTTAGTATTAACCGGCAAACCCAGCAGGTAGAACCGGCGCTGGCCGAGCGATGGGCCTTTACTGATAACGGGCGGGTCTTGTCCCTCCATTTACGTCATAATGTACTTTTTTCCGATGGGCAGCCGTTTACCGCAGACGACCTCGTATTCACGTTTGCGGTTATCCTCGACGACCGAACCCAATCCGCTGCCGGTCGCCATTTCTCTCCCGAAGGAAAAAAAGTTCTCGTCGAAAAGGTCGATGGTCATACGGTTCGTTTGACCTTCCCTCAGGCTATGGCCGGGTGCGAACGATGGTTGGACGGCGTCCCCATCCTGCCGAAGCATCGGTTGGAGTCCCACTTTAAAAACGGGTCGCTGGCCACTGCTTGGAATCTGGCCGCGGCGCGGCAAGCCGTGGTTGGGCTCGGACCCTTTCGGTTAAAGCAGTACCTGTCTGGCCAGCGGACGGTGGTTGAACGAAATCCCTACTACTGGAAACAGGATGCGCAAGGTCACGCCCTCCCTTATCTTGACGAGCTAATATTTGAAATCATACCGGACAAGAACGCGCAACAACTAAGATTTCAGCAGGCGCAGTTGGACGTGCTCAAACCGCTGGTGGGCCATGAGGCCGCCGCGTTGCGCGATCTGGAGAAAAAAGGCGCCGTTAAGATCTACAACGTCGGACCGAGCTTAATCAATGACATTTTCTGGTTTAATCAAAATGAACTTCACAATAAAATATCCGGAAAAGCTTGGGGTGAGTCTTGCCGGCTATCATGGTTTCAGATGTTGCCGTTCCGTCAGGCGGTTTCCTACGCCATAGACCGCGAGGCGATTATCCGGCTTGTATTTGGTGGGTATGCCTCGACCTCTTGGGGTCCGATCACTTCAGGAAATCGCCTGTGGTACAACCCCCATGTTCGGCAATATCCATATGATCTTGAAAAGGCGCGCGCGTTGCTGCGGAGCGCCGGCTTCACCTATAGGGGCGATCAACTTTATGATGGCCGAGGCAACGTAGTCGCTTTTTCGTTGAGCACGAACGCGGGAAACGCCGTGCGGCAAAAGATGAGCGCGATGATCCAGCAGGATCTGAGCCGGATTGGAATGAAAGTAACCTTGGCGCCGACCGAGACGAAGGCGCTGATAAACCGCATTGATGCTACCCATGATTACGAAGCCTGCCTGCTTTCACTTTTAAGTGGCGATGTGGATCCTTCTGCCGAGATGAATGTTTTGCACAGCCGCGGCGCTTTGCACTGGTGGCGTCCCAAACAGAGCCAGCCGGCGACGGCGTGGGAACAACGTATCGATGCGCTCATGGTTGAGCAACAAAGGGTTTTTGACTTTGCTCGACGTAAACAACTTTTCGATGAAGTCCAAGAGATTATGGCCGAGCAACAAGCCTTTATCTACCTGGCAGCCCGTCAGCTCATCGTGGCCACGAAGTCGAATCTAGGGAATGTGAAGCCGGGCGTCCTGAATGACTTCATTCTCTGGAATTGTGACGAGCTGTACTGGCAGAAATGAAGAAAGATTCGAGCCGACTCCCCGCCGTTCAGATTCAGACAACCCTAACCCGTACGAGCCGGAACCAACCAGGTTAAAAGGGATGTAGTGACCCTGCCGGTAAGGATGTTTTCTTATTTCATCTAAGTTTAAATCGCTGCCGAGTCCGGGACGGTCGGAGATCTCAATGCAGCCGTTTTTCACTTCCACTGGGTTGGTGATGATATGTTTTTCCCAGGGCTCGTTGAATTCCTCAAAGATTTCATAAATAGAAAAATGGGGGGGGGTGCAGCGTTTAGCGGCACGCAGGCCGCCGAGTGGATCGTCCCTAGCTAATCGGCCCCCGGCACGTGCCTCAAGCCAAATCTTCTAGAAATCAAGTTATAGACGTTATGTAAATTTCTCAAGAGTCCAAAGTTCGTATATCGAGGGTGAAAAATTGTATATCCACACCCTTTGCACGCAAAAACGCTTCCCTCCCTCATTAAAATTCTAAAAATTCCTCATGCGTGTTAGACTGTGACCCATCACATACAGGCGGCTTTAAGCCAATGGCATAATCGACGCATAGTGGCGCTTCGCACCAAGGATCCGGCCACCATTTCATCGAAATTTCTGTGCCTTCGTCAAGCGGAGGTTGAAACCTTATAAAAAAGTTATGATGTCCTGCGGGCAATACTACGTCAAGCGCGATTGACGTTAGCAGATCGTTACAACCGAAGCCCAAATGAAGTTCAATTCCAAAGTGGACGATTTGATCGATTTCACTATCGAACTGAATGGCCGGCTGTGGAGCACCCTCAAAAAACTTATCTAAGACCGTGCAGCCTACTATGGTCTCACAAACAACACCGCCAAAGGTGGTTACTGAAGTTAACATCGCTAGAATACCAAGAATAAAAACTTCCTTTTTCATACTTATCACCTCTTACTTAAAGTTTAGGAGCTTTTAGATACTTGATAAATTATACCACAAACTAATTTAGCTTGAGAGTGCCAAGTTGTCCACTAGCCGGCCAGTCGTAGACCCTCAGCCCTGCCTACATCTATCCGTTCGATGAGGAATTTTGTGAAAGGAGACCCCTGCCGGTTACCCACGAGAAATTCGGGAAGGCTTATCCTG
>JACOSC010000135.1 GCA_016179055.1 Acidobacteriota bacterium | reverse complement strand
GCCACCCCCGGCTATTAACCGCGTCCCCTTCAGGGACAGGATGCCGTAGGGTCACCTTTTGTCGATAGGCTCCTCAGCGGACTCCTTGAACAGTTACGTTTCTTCTTGGTATCTGTGTGCCGTTAAGCCAAGCTGGGGGACTCCTTTGGAGCTTTGGATAGTAAGCGGTATCCCACTCCCTTGAAACAGTGCCGGTTGCGGTAGCGACCGGGTGAGACCCGGCCTACCCTCCTCGGCCACCCGCCCGCTACCGCAGGCGGTTCTGTGCCTTAATTTCAAAAATTGCAATCCGTTTACGCGGTATGCTATAGTTCGCCGGGAGATAAATATGACACAACGAATCCTGACGTATGCAGAATCCGGAGTGAGTATTGATCGCGCAACCGATGCCAAAGCGCGAATCAAGAAACTGGCGCAGCAGACCTTCAATAAGAATGTACTTAGCGAAATCGGCGGCTTCGGCGGCCTGTTCCGACTCGACGTGAAGAAGCTCAAGGACCCCGTGCTGGTTTCCAGCGTCGATGGCGTGGGAACAAAGCTCAAGGTGGCTTTCCTGACCGGGCAACATCGGACTGTTGGGGCCGATTTGGTGAATCACTGTGTCAACGATATCCTTGTACAAGGCGCCTTCCCGTTGTTTTTCTTGGATTATATGGCCATGGGACGCATGGATGTGGCCGTCGTTGAACAATTACTGGAGGGCTTGGCAAGTGGATGCCGCGCCGCCGGCTGCGCGCTGATTGGCGGCGAGACGGCGGAGATGCCGGATTTTTATCAAGCCGGCGAGTATGATTTAGCCGGTTGTATCGTCGGGCTGGTCGAAAAGAAACAAATCATCAATGGCCGAGCCATAAAGCCGGGTGATGTTTTGCTGGGGTTGCCTTCCGCGGGCTTGCACACCAACGGCTATTCCCTGGCCCGCAAGATTCTCTTCGACCGCATGGGGGTGACCGTCAGCCAATATGTGGAGGAGTTGCAGGGCACCGTCGGTGATACCTTGCTGGCGCCGCATCGAAGTTATTTGCCGGCCTTGAAAGACTTGGCGACGACAGGCAAGATAAAGGGCTTGGCCCATATTACCGGCGGCGGCCTCACTGCTAACCTCCCGCGAATACTGCCGCCGGGATGCCAGGCGCGTATTCATTTGGGAAGTTGGCCGGTGTTGCCGATCTTCCGTTTTCTTCAGCGCTCAGGTCATGTGCCTGACGACGATATGTATCGCACCTTCAACATGGGGATCGGAATGGTTCTGGTCGTTGCCAAGCGAAACGTGGCCTTTGTGGAGCAGGCGCTCAAGACGAAAGGAGAACTTTGCTATTCGATCGGTGAAATTGTTGCAGGGCTTGCCGAAGTTGGCTACCAGCCATGAACGTAGACTTACAATAAGTCGGTGTGAAAAGTTAGCCGCAAGCCTGCAGGGCCTAGCGTAGATGTGGCCAAGGCAAGAATCCTATCCAGATTTATTTATGAAGATACTTGATCGTTTCGATAAAAATTTCTCGTCGAACATAGGGCTTGGCTAAGGGACTTCATTTTTGAATGGAGATGTCGTCGTCGGTGCCTTCCTTACCATCCGCACCCACGGAGAGCAGACGGTAGGCGCTCGGCGAGAGATAATGATACTTAAACGGACGAGACCACGGATCGATGCGAATGACCTCCGGCAGATATTGCGGCGAAAGCTGGTCAATCAAGACCTCGTAAGTTGACGCATTGGGGTATTGTCCGTGCGCTTGCCGGTATTTTTCCAGAGCCGCCTCAATCAACCGTAGCCACTGACGCGCCCGTTCGGCTCGTTCCTGTTCCAACACACGCCGGATCATCTCCACGTCTTCCCAGCGCCGGTCGCCCAAACGAATCTCCTTGAGCACCCAACGATGTCCGACCTGCTCGTACTTTAGCGCTGTAGTGATGCGCGCCTTTACCACGGCATAATTTCCCACTTCAGAAACGTCCAGTATAGCCACTTCCTCTTTCTTGAGCTCTAAACCGGGTCCTTTCGACAAGGCTTCGCGCACGCCGGCGTTGGTTAACGGCCGGGTCGCACAGCTCGGCAGCAGGAACAGCGCCGTCAGCCCAAGGCTAAGAGCTTTGTTCTTGATGTTCATAAGTACTCCAAGACGGCAACAGGCTATATTCCAGCGACCGTACATCTACTTGACTCCGGCACCCGTAATAATTTGACCTTCGTTTAAGCGTGGTCAACTATAGCAAATTTTGTAGAGGCCTCGCAAGCGCCACTTAATACTGTGCTGAACTTCGATCATAAAAAAAGCGCGGATACCAAACTCCAGCCCCTCGGGGTCTGGAGTTTGGACATTGGGTAGGGAGCTACAAAGCTGAGGGAAGGGAAGGCTTGACTGAAGCCGCCGCGCAAGCGCCACAAAAGCGGCGAATGGCTCAAGCAAGCGAAGGCCCGGCTGATCGGACATCTGCAAAAATATGCCCTCACCGATAATGGACGGAGGTGCGAAGCCTTTAGACGTCAGGTGACGAGGTGGCAACTGTAGGAAACGGTCGGTCTCTTCTAGGAGCCCCTCGTCTACTCGAGCCCCTCGTCTACTCGACCCGGAAAGGAGCGACATGTGCGTTATGGCTGAGAAGCACATGCCGCCTCTTTCCGGGCTTGGGTCGTATAACAACCCATTCGTGTTATAGACAAGGCGACCCTACTGGCTCGCCCACCAATGGGGAGCTGGGATCGCACCGGATTACCAGGCCGGACCGTCCGGATCGGGAGTCAGGTAAGGTCCGTTCACCTCGTCACACGCGGGCGCGGTCGGGGAACCCGGATGCGCGTGCGAGGCGCTGTACCAGAAGACAAGGTCCTGACCGACCATTTGATTTATATCGCTGGTCTGGTCAACGAAGCGATCCAGGTGGGGCCATACACCGGTGGTTAGAGTGCAAAGCGCCGGTGTGCCGGCACAGTCATTGGTTTCCTCCTGAAGTGCGCCATTGTAAAGTAGACCCCAAATATCCTGCCTCTGGAAGGGCACGGCCACGCCATCCACATTGCCAATGCCGAAGGGTGGAAGAGGCCCGAAGAGGGCCGTATAGGTTTCCGGCGAATACACCAGATACGCTCGATTCGTCCCCCGATTTCGCTGACGCCAAAAGCGGGATAGAGCGGTATCTTTCATCCGGGCTTGCTCGGTGAAGAGGATATCCCAGGGATAGTTAAAGGTATAACCGGGGCTCAGTGGCGGATCATTAAACTCAGCGATCTCGTTATTCGCAGATCCCTCAATGTCGAAGTCGATCCGCCAGAAAATAGAATGGAGGTGCGAATTGTTCAGGCAAGGGTTGGGAACGCCGGTCCATTTAACCGCCGGCCGCAGTGCGCCGTTGGCATAGAAGTAATACTCCAACTGGTAACGATACCAACCGGCAGACAACACAGTAGTCAAAACCAGATAATCCGGGCTGCTGGTATCGACCGCGACGCCGGTAAAACTGCCGACATCTCCGCCAGGGGGATTGTTGCAATTAGTCACCGCGGCGCCGTTGCATCGACCCTGTCCGGCAACTACCGTGCCCACGCATTGAAAGTTGGATTCCTGATATTGCCAATCCCGGTACGGTCCGCAGGCGTCACCTTGATAGCGCACGTTTAAGATGGGAGTATGCAGTTTAAAGAAAACCTGCTTCCCATTAAACACGCCATTTCGTAGTTCTATGCCCCCGCCGTTGCCGCCTGAGGTGGTTGTTTGGGTCTTACAGGGACGGATAAACTGGAAGGACCAGCCATTCCATACTACATTTTGAGGATCTCCGACGCATTGCGCGAACGCCGGCGCCGCGAGAATCCCGACCAATACAAAAAAAGAAGCGACGATCAAAAGTTTCTTCCCAATCATCTCTCTCATAACGGTTTCCCTCCTTAGCGAGCCAACGTGGTTGGCGTTTTGGGCTCCCGCACTTCAACCACCTGGCGAGCGCTTAAATCCACGGTTACCAAGAGCCGAAATTGCCCGTTCATCCCGTTCGGCTGTTCGTTCACTTGAATCTGAACACAGCGATGCCTCTGCTCGGCACAGGCCGGAACGCCGTCTTCAACCGAAAAGCCTCCCTGAATCCGCATGGTGGGCTGTTCCATTAATTTCTTGACCCGGTCCAGTTTGAGCGCCAGGTCTTTGGCTTCGGCGTATTCCTCCATAGTGAATGCCGGTTGTGTATCCGTGACACTTGTATCGATGATCGTACCGGGCGCGCCGTTGGTGATGTCATTAACCACGAGGATAGTTTTATTATGGGTGTAGTCGTAAAGCAGACTATGGGCCTGCCGTTGCAACCGCCCTGCGTTCTTTACCGGCGTGGCTTCCACGCCAAAGACTCGGTAACGACTGCTGCCCAAGCTGCTTTGCAGTGAACTGGATTTAAGCACCATATCGAGTACGACGGTGCGTTCTTCGTCCGTCAAGGCGGCGGACGCGTCGCGCGCCGGCAGGTTTACTCCTCCACCGCCGGCAGCGCCCACTAGCGCTCGATTCGCTTTTCCGGCCTTACCTCGGACCCCTTTGGCGGCGAAGGCCGGCACAATGAACAAGGCGGCCACCAGCAGGGACACAAATAGTCTCTTAACCATTGGTATCTCCTTTCAAAGTTTTGTTATAGTTTTTTGAGAAGTGTACCGAAGGGAGGGTGGAGCTCAGCCTTGCCCGCCGCATAGAACGAGACGAGCCCTCCTCTCCGATTTATGCCCAAATTATGATAGAGCCGATCGACTCTATACTATTTTTACCCGAGTCAGAAACTTTGTTTTGCCAGATATCTATACTTTACAAGAGCGATTATATTAGGCATGCTCAATACTGTCAAGCGAATTCAATTTTGGTTCTGAGGGTTGATCATAACAAGGCCCCCATGGGGTTTCATTAAGCGGCAGCGATCGGCACTCAAAACGTGATATCGCCGGTAAGGTAGCGGCTGTTGGTTGTCCTTCGTCTCAGCGTTGGATAAGCTCCGCCACTTGGGGAGAAGCGGGAATCCTAGCCATCCAATTGATTCACTTCTTCCAAGAAGTTGTCGGTGAGTTTTCGTAAGGTCTGAGGATCCCCCAAAAAGCAATCTCCCTCTTTCGTACCGGAATACTGTACATGCCAGCCTTTGGCTTTTCCCGTTTCCGAGTATCGAGGGATTCGCTCTTTGAATATCTTCCGCTCGGCATGACTTTGCGAGCGCAATGGATAATGCCGAAGGATGAATTTTCCTGGAAATACCTGCCGGCCGGGAAAATCAATCTCATGACTACCGGCGGGAAAATCCACATGGCTTTGGGGGACGCGCCAGGCCCTTATCCATTTGCATGCTTTCACACCATAGCTCTCTGTCCAATAATTGAAGTGCGCCACATAGTCCGTGCCTGGAACAAAGCTGTTATCGATTGGGACGAACGTTATTAGGCGAAACTCGATGGCGTTATATCCACACGTGTCGACGCCGTATATGGCTTGCCGCAGGGCAAGGCCGGAAACCGGGGGTTCCATATACTCGTCCGCATCATGCCATACGGCCCAATTAGCGTCCGACGTCCCGGCAATTTCGCCTACCCGTGCGGAAATCAAAGCGAGATCGTAGCACGTGTTCTCCTTACCTTCCCTGTAAGGAAATCGTTCATAGCCGACCATCGCATTTCCCTTCCAACTCTTGACTAGCTCCCAGGTTCCATCGGTGGAGCCATTGTCTATGACGTAAATTAGTAGACCCGACATTTCAATATGCTTTAGCACGGCGGCCATTATATCGATCTCGTTATATACCGGCATAATGGCGAGGACACGGAAATCGGCGGGTGGCTCCATAGGCTTCAGTAGATTGTAGCGGCTACTCATAGAAGTGTTTTCCCCCCAGATCCTCATAGGGAGGAGCAGTCAATAGTAGTCCTCGATAAAGCATAACTTGAATAACTATCCTATCGGAAGACGTCACATCAGCGATGGTAAGGGGCTACGACGCATTCACGGACTCAAAGTATATCTGATTCTCTATAGGAGATCAAAATTGTTCCATGGAATATTTCACGAAATCCCCTGGTAATCGACCAAGACCATGGTGATGCTCCTGTAAAATGTAGCTATCAACGAGCCATCTTAGTTTAGGAGAAATTGCTCCAGGGGGCTTGCACTGATACAGAACCGGGAGCGGTAGCGACCGGGTCTATGTGCCCTACGGCGCTTACCCGGTCGCTACCGCTCCCGGTTCTGTAAAGATCGGCCACCCGCGTCCTGTAGGGATGGGCTTGGCTTTCGGAGGCTTCGTCCAACATATTTGACTCACACCCATCACAATGGAGACGGTTGCATTTGCTTTCTGCATATCATAAGATGATACGATTCGATGGGCAGGCAACAAGAATTCTTTGCAACTGTTAAGGACGTCTGGATTGATACAGGATCGGCTGAGTGTCCAACTGCGTGGAGAGGCCGAACCGTTAAAGTTCGCTTAACTAGGGAAGGCTAAACCGCAGCCCGGTTTCCCATTGGTGGAACTTCCATCTTCGCCACGCCGAAGATCCGGGCTGCTAAGGTAAGTATGAAGACGAGCACTTGTGATAAGACACCGATAATCATCCAAGCGGTCATCTCCCTCCTCGTTCCGGGGATTCTCTTCCTCAGCGGTGTTGCGCCGCTTAGGGCCGCCGAAAGCTCTAATACGGTGTACCAGACCAAAATCATCCGCGCTGAATCGCCCATAGTGATCGACGGCATTCTGGACGAACCCGATTGGGCAAAAGCGGCGCCGATCGGTGAGATCGTGCAAAGGGAGCCGCGCCCCGGCGAACCCGCCACCGAGAAAACCGAAGTAAAGCTTCTCTATGATCATCAAAATTTCTACATCGGAGTTATGTGCTATGATTCAGCGGCGGATCGCGTGATCGGCACGCAAATGGAGCGCGACGCCGACCTTTCGTTTGACGACCATATCGAGATTCTTATCGATACCTTTCGTGATCGGCGCAACGCTTTTTACTTCGCCACGAATCCCGCCGGTGCGCTCGTCGACGGCCTTATCATCGAGAACGGCCAGATCAATCGAGAGTGGGATGCCATTTGGAGCGTACGCACGCGCCGTTTTGATCAAGGCTGGAGCGCAGAGTTCGCCATTCCATTCAAGAGTCTGAGCTTTCATAAAGGGCAGTCCGTATGGGGTTTCAACTTTTCCCGTACGATCAAACGCAAGCTTGAAGAAGATCGCTGGGCTTCGCCGCGCCTTGACGTGCGCTTCTTACAAGTCTCGGAAGCCGGAGAGATTTCCGGTTTTTCAGAAGTTCGGCAAGGGCTTGGCCTGGATGTGCGTCCCTACGGCTCCAGCAAATGGTTTCACCATAATGCTACACGCGACGGCGCGCTCACCGGCAAAGGCGGCGCTGATATTTTTTACAACATTACGCCCAGCCTCAAATGGACCACGACGGTTAACACGGATTTTGCCGAGACGGAGGTTGACGGCCGACAGATTAATTTAACCCGCTTTCCGCTTTTCTTTCCGGAGAAGCGCTCCTTTTTTCTGGAGAACGCCGGTGTTTTTAATTTCTCGAATCTTTCCGGGCCGAGCCCGGATTTACTGCCGTTCTTCAGTCGTCGCTTGGGTCTTTTGGGGGGACGGGAAGTTCCTATACTGGCCGGCACAAAACTGACCGGCAAGGCCGGACGTTACGATATAGGCATCGTGGATGTGCGGACCCGCGCAGTGGAGTCGCTGGACGGTCGAAATTTTTTTGTCGGCCGCGTGAAACGCAATCTGTTTGCTCAGTCCTACGTTGGCGCCTTGTTCACCGAAGGCGAGCCGGCCTCGGCTCTGACCCAGCGCACTTTCGGCGCCGACCTGCGCCTGGCCACGGCACGCTTCCTAGGCCGCGAGCGCAATTTTGGCATCGACGTTTTCGCGCTGAAGAGTCACGACGAAAAGGTTCGTGGACAAGACGGCGCCTACGGGCTGAGCGCCAGCTATCCCAACGATCTTTGGGATATACGAATGGACTGGCGCCAGATTGAAAAGAATTTCAACCCGGCACTGGGATTTGCGCCGCGTACCAATGTGCGCAAGTTATTCGCCGCGGTCGAGTTTAATCCGCGACCGAAGAACTTCATGAATGTGCGGCAAATGTTCCACGAATTCCGTTATACGCGCTTCACGCGCATGGATAACCAGCAGGTAGAAAGTTGGCGGTTCTTTATGGCCCCGATCAACTATACGCTTAATTCCGGCGACCGCATTGAATTCAATTATGTGCCTACCTTCGAAAGACTCTTTGAGCCTTTCGCGATCGCCAAGGGTGTCGTCTTGCAGAAAGGTGACTACCGATTCACACGCTGGCGGGCGGAATTTGGCACCGCCGAAAAAAGGCCATGGGAAATTGAGGGCACGTGGTGGTTTGGCACATACTGGTCTGGTCATGCTCATCAAGTGACCACGTCATTCCTGTATAGATGGAAGTCGCGTTTTCGCGGCTCGCTGGACCTAGACCAAACTTTTGCGAGACTCAAGCAGGGAGATTTCGTTACGCGGATTATTAGTTGGCGGAGCAATTATTCCGTTTCGCCTTTTCTAACCTTTTACAATCTGCTCCAGTTCGATAGCGAATCGAAGAATCTTGGCTGGCAGAGCCGCGTGCGCTGGATAATTCACCCGGGCAACGAACTGTTCTTTGTTTTTACTCATGGCCATTTGCAGGATGACCGGGGTGGCTTCCATTTCCGCCCGGCCGAAACCGGGTTGGCCCTTAAGCTCCACTACACCTTCCGATTCTAAATGCCTTGCTGTTCAAAAGCTGGGGCTAGGGCGTCAAGAGTTCCAGAGCAAGTTCAGTAGCGGTTGCCCAGCCCAATGATTCATTTTTAGAAAAGAAAATGGAGACCCGCGGGGAGGAAGGAGTCTGATAGGGGTGCCGGGTCTCCAATCACGTCTCATTACCTCAGTGCCTTATTAGCCATCGGTCAGTACAGGCGCCGCAGGGACATTTAGGTTAAGGCCGCGTCGCAATGTTAGTTATAATCGTCGTAACTACTCAGCCAGTGCCTTTAGCCCCGTAGGAGCGGCCTGTGTAAGGTTGATTTCGTCGACGAACGCGTCCGGACAGGGCGCTCCTACGGAGCTTTAGGACCTACCCTAGGAATCGCTACTACAAACAGGCCGCCCCTACGGGGCTGAGACGCAGTGCCTGAGTAGTTACTAATCGTCGACAATAGCCTGTCAATCAGCGCCACCCTCGTAAACTGAACCATTACGAAATATCTACGATCCGTCTTTGCTTTTGGATTTACGAACAATCGCTCTATTTTTCGTTAACCCGGTGTGCGTCAAATTTGTTGGTGGTTTTAATTAACCAGGGGGATTTTCTGGTGATGGTTTTATATATTTATGGTAGGATTCATTTAACCACAAAGACACGAAGATGAGAACGTTTGAGCCAATACGACGTGAAACGGCGAGGATTGCAAAAGTAATCGAGGCCGCGTTAATGTAACAGCTCTCTGGGACCAGGATTGAAGGATGGAATTAAGCGGATGGTTTTGTGAGCTTAGTGCCTTTGTCTTCCGGCCTTGGCGGGATGGTAAGATGGATTCTGAATGCTTTTTAGCATTCAGATGCAATGTAACACGAACATTAATCCTATGAAAGTAACGACGCAAACCGACGCTTCGAGACGGCAGCTATGGGCCGGGCTTCTGGTCTTGTTCGTCTTGGTCGCGATTTCGCGCTCGTTGTATTGGGAGACTAGCTTTTGGGAGTGGGACGAAGTCCTGTTCGCCCGGGCGTTACATAATTTCAATTTGTTTGTACACAGCCCGCATCCTCCGGGCTATCCCGTCTATGTGGCCATAACGCGGGTAGCCAAGTTTTTCCTGCAGAGCGACGTGCGCGCCTTGGTATTCACCAATGTTTTCTTCGGTAGCCTCTTAGTGATCCCGACCTATTTTCTCTACTGCCTCTTTTTACGTCCCCAGGCCGCGTGGTGGGCCACCGGATTTTCCCTGGCTAATCCGATTATCTGGATATACTCTGAAACCGGCTTCAGCGACATGACGGCGCTGTTTTGGATCATTACCAGCTTAGCTTTGCTGTTTCGCTACGAAAGTCATCGACTATTCTACTTGGGCATGATCTCCTTCGGGATAGCGGTCGGCATCCGGCCGCAACATGCCTTATTCGGCGCGATCTTTGTGCCGGTTCTGCTGGGGATTAAGGTCTGGCGCGCAGAAGCCGGGGCCGCTTGGAAAGGCTTGTTGCTTTTGGCCGCTACGATAGCGGCTTGGCTCGTTCCGCTGGTAGTTTTGGCCGGCGGGCTCTCCCCTTATATAGAATTGTTGCGTGCGCATGCCGCCGATACGCATGATCCGGGCTACCTTGTTCTCCGCCATCAGATGAGCGCTGCAGTATTTGTCAAAACAAAATTTGCCCTGATGTGGGGGAGTGACGTTCTCGGCGCGGCCCTGATGGGTCTTTCCGTCTTGGGCGTGGTCTTGTTCGCGGTGCACGCGCCGATCAGAGCGCTGATGCTGTTGCTGGTGACGTTCCTGCCTTGGGCGTTGCTGGATTTTTTGTGGCTGCACCTATATTACCCGCGCTACACGATGCCCAGTATTATCCTGCTTAACCTCTTTGCGGTGTTCGGAGTTTTTGAGTTGTGGCCTCGTCGACCTTGGTGGGAAAAGACCGCAGCGCCGGTCATTGTTTTTGTTTTGGCGCTGACGGCTTTAAACTGGGCCTTGCCTGTGGTGGATCACCTTCACAAATTCAAGTCGTCTCCTGTTCAAATGGTCGAATTTGTTCGACGAAATCTAGACCCCAAACAGGACGCCCTGTTGTGCGCGCCCGGCGGCGAACGGCTGCTATCTTACCACTTGCCGGAATTCCTAATTGTGCCTCGTATAGAAGTGAACGAATCAAAGATGGCCAAGCTGCAAGGAATGAATTGGTATTACATCGGCCTGCCGGAGCCGGGCATGAAATCAGAAGTGGAATATCATCTGGCCAACGAGTCTCTTCGCCGAATCGCCGGGCCGCTCGTGGATATAGCCTTGATTAAAATGGAAGTCCTCTATGGCCAAGAACTGCGCTGGAAAGATGTTGACGGAAAAACCGCCTTCGAAATGCAACGGCCGGAAGCCCATTGCTACATTAAAGACCGGGGGCGGCCGCGAGTTATTTCTTTCGAGATCATTCCTTCACCCGTGTGTCCGCCGTCTGCGAAAGTGAGCTTTGAGCTTAATGGCGAGCTTCTCGATAGCGGTCCCATCGGCAAGGGCCGCTTGAAAAAAGTCTTTACACTGGCGCCCAAGGCCGACGCCTCAAATACCTATCACACCCTAACCCTACGAACTTCATGGACCAAGCCCGGCACCGGACTTACCATAACGGCTCTGCGCTGCCATGACCTCGATCCAATCGCTCAGGCGCCGGCTCAACGGCAGTAAAGCAAGCCTAAACGGGCGCGGTTGCAGAGCGGACTTTCTTTCAATCTGGCCACGTAGTGTGTAAAAATCATCCCTCACTTGGCGCATCCGATAACTACTTACGTATCTTAGTTTTTAGAAAGCCGTCCACGGGCTCCTCTAGTTATTGTTGCCTTTTTTCCACACGCTTGCCCAGTCACGTGTCGAAAATTTCCCGTAATTTTATGAAGTTTTCCTACGGCATGTAATGTGCAACAGGGCCGGGCGGAGGTAACCTTATGGGAATGATCGTAGGCTTGCTGATGATGACCTTGAACCTTCAGCCCAACCTTGCGGCTCCCGTTCGTACTATTGTTATCGACGTACCAGAGCGCACACTGACGCTTCTCATCGACCATGCTCCCACAAAAACCTATGCCATTGCCATCGGCAAACCCTATTCACCAACGCCCATTGGAAGCTTTAAAATCATTTCCATCGTTTCCAACCCTTCCTACTACAACCCTTCCGTCGGCAAATTTGGTCCGGGCGCTAAGGGCAATCCGGTGGGCACACGCTGGATGGGATTAAGTATCAAGGGGTACGGCATTCACGGCACCAGCGCGCCAAAATCAATTGGCCGTGCCGCGTCCCGCGGTTGCATACGCATGCACAATCGTGATGCTGAGGATTTGGCCCGGCGCATTAGCGTTGGGGACGCGGTTGAAATCAAGTACGAGATGGCCGGCGACGCGAGCACGAAGAATGATATCTATAAACGCCACGTGCAAGCGCCTGTCCTTGTAGCTGCTATTCCGAACGGATCTCCTTCATTGGTCGGCAGCCCTGCGTCTTCGCCGGTATCAAATCTGTTGGATGAGGAAGATTAGCCTGCTTACACTCTCCGGAGTGCATGCTATTTCGGTACGATGTAAGCTCCGTAGGAGCCCCCCAGCTTGTCGTTAAAACAAGCTGGGGGACTCCTACGAAGCAGGCGAACCATAAAGTCGCACGCGCCCCGGCAGGGGCGCAAGGAGATTAGCCTGGGGCAAGCGGAGTGCCGCCCCAGGACTCATGGCTCCATCCACCGCGAGCGCCCCGGCAGGGGCGCTGAGAGGTGCTTGGTATACCAGATGCCCTGGCGCTGAAGATGAGATAATAATGCAGCATCCAATGAGTAGATAACCACTCGGCGCCCCTGCCGGGGCGCTTGTATTCTAGG
>JACOSC010000050.1 GCA_016179055.1 Acidobacteriota bacterium | reverse complement strand
CCCCGCCCGGCGGGGAGAGGGGGTGGGGGGAGTGGGGCGTCGCCGGAGTAGGCTGGGCCTGAGTCTCCCCCAGCTTCCGCCGGGGGTCTCTTGTGTGCTCTCAGTGAACCCCGTGAACAGTTACAAAATTTGTAACTGTTTACGGGGATCGGGGGCCAAGGGCCCTGTTGTACCGATGACTGCTAAGAATTATCGTGATTTAGAGATTACGCAGTAGGGCGGATGCATAACGGATTGCGGAAGTCTTGGGAAAAGATATCCAAGCAATATCGCCCGATCCCCGTGAACAGTTTATAAAATATTTTGTAACCTCGGCCGTGCGGCGGCGACATACATGAGCGAGCAATGGCGATAAACAAGGCGGGTAAGCCCGGCAAAACACTATGCCGAATTGTGCTTTTCCGAAACTAAAAATAACAAAAAACTACAACATCGGAGGATATTGAAATGAGAAAAATCAAGCGTTGCCGAAAGCAAAGTCTCGTTCTTTTTATGGCGCTGGGCATGGCCCTCTATTTGACGGCGCCGGTCCTGGCTGCGACGGCAGGGACAACTAGCGAAGACCCGCTGCCGATCATCGGGGCTCAAATTAGAGAGGTGATCGAGAATATTGATCTCAAGTGTTACCGGATTCAGGATCGACCTCTGGATAGGAATTTGCTGCTGCAGCACCTGAACCCGGTGTTGATAGATCGTGGTTGGCCGGAGGAACCGGTGGTCCTCTTTGAGGCGCAGCAACTGTGCGTCCCGGTGGCCAAGGATGGCCGTATTCCGCCCGAGCGAGTTTTGGCGTTGATTCAGTGGCTCGATCTGAAATGTTACAGGATCCAGGGACAACCGATCAATGAGTCCATCTTCCTCTCGCATCTCAATCCGGTTTTGATCGAGCGCGGGTGGCCGGATGAGGAAGTCATAGTTACTGAGCCGCAGCAACTGTGCGTGCCCGTCGCCAAAGATGGTCAAATACCGCCGCCCGCAGCCTTAAATCTTGTACAGTGGATTGATTTGAAAGCCTACGGCATTATCGGCCCGCCCCCGTCGCCCGACGAGATCATTTCACTTAAGCACCTCAACCCGGTGCTGCAACGACGGCAGTGGCCGGACGAGCGAGTCGTTGTCGGAGAGGCCACCCAGCTCATGGTGCCGGTCGCCAAGAACGGACGCATGCCGACCGATGATGTTTTGCTGCTGGCCAGCTTTATCGATTTAAAGTGTCATCGCATTATCGACCGGCCGATAAACCAGCCGCTGCGACTCACGCATCTCAATCCCGTTTTGCGAGAGATGCAGGCGCCGGATGAAACCGTCATGGTAATGGAGCCGGTCCAGCTTTGCGTCCCCGTGGTAAAGGACGGAGTATTTCCCGAGTAAGATTTCATTGAGTAGATTTTAACCAAGGCGCCCGGCTCCCGCCGGACGCCTTTCTTGTCATATAAGGTCGGCATCGGCAGACGGCGCCCGAGCGACGACCATCGGTGACTGGCACGCACGCGGTCGCTACGGCTCCCGGTACCGTTGACCTACGACCAAGCCTCTGTGGTTTGCGCGGGATACCTAGAATTACCAAGGGTCAAATCTTCATCCTCTAATTTAAAAGAGTTGTTCATGCCCCGTTTGGGCGCCCTGACGAATGAAAATAGCAACGACACTCCTGGGAGCGTCCCGACTACCGTCGGGGCAAGAGTGGACGCGGTCCGCGACAGGATTCGCCGGCAGGGATGCCGGCGCTCCCAGGTATTATCAAGGAAGCGCGAAGGCAAGTCGATTGCAGACGGACTGGATGGCACGGTAAGAAGGGCGAGCGGGTTTAGCCTTGGAGAAGCTCATGTGCCTTATTTGTCTTTGGCCTTGCGGCTGCGCAATCTCTGAACCGCCATTACAATATCTGATTTGACATGAGCGCGCGTCTCCGCGTCATAGGCTCTTTGCAGTTCTTTATCGAGGCTTGGGCAGTCAAGTTGCGTAATCGCCGAAAGTGCGGATAAACGGAGTCGGTGGTCGTCAGTGCGCGCCAATTCCAGAAGCCAAGGCAGGGCGTTTGGATCGCGCAACTCTCCCATCGCCGCCGCCACTTCGAAGGCCGGCGCTCTCTGTTCTTTTAGGGCGGCGCGCAAGACAGCCAGCGTGCCCGGTGCGCCGAGGGCGCCCAGAGTACGTATGGCCTCGCTACGCACGGCGGCGACTTCATCCGCAAGCAAGGGTACGACCGCACTCAGGGTCGGGCTCGCTTTATGTGCTGCCAAGCCGACGAGGGCAGCCACGCGCACCGCGGCATCGTCGTCGCGCAACGCTTCCACAAAATGATCAATAACCGGTGTGGATTTGACGGTACGTAGCCCTTGTATGGCCGCGGCGCGGACAGTAGGGTCGCCATCTTGAAGCACCGTCAGCAACCAAGACAAGCGATCCTTCTCCGGGAGTTTGGCCACCGCTAACGCGCCGGCGCGGCGTACCCCCGAATCCGTATCGGTCAACGCGCCGGCCAGCGCCGTTTGCCGATCAGGATCTAGTCCGTTAATCGCCGCCCATTCGCCCAGTGCGTCAACCACGGCCAGACGAACTTCCGGCTCCGAATCCTGTAGGGAATGGATCAATGTTTCGATCGCACCGTCATCGCCCCAAGCGCCTAAGACGCGGGCGGCGGCGGCACGGGCATCGGCATCGGGATCGGAAAGTCCCTTGACCAGGTAAGCCGGGACATGCGGTTCATTAAGCATTTCCAAAGCGAGCTTGGCCTTGGGCCGGAGCCTTTGATTATGTAGGTAGGCTTCTACCAACGGCTCCACGGCCAACGGGGCCGCCAGCAACCCCAGCGTTGTGGCCGCGGCGTCCTGTAAATTGGGATTCGAATCGTTTAAGAATCCAATTACTTCGGCCGGCGCTTCTTCGGTCTTAGGAAAATAGCCCAACGACAAGATGGCCTCATAGCGGACCGCCCATTCCGAGTCCTGCAGGAGCGACAGCAACGCGGCTGTGGCCGGACGACCTTTGTAATTCCGCAAGTCGCACGCGGCTATGGCCCGAGTTACTCCGTCGGTGCTTTTGACTTTCGCCAATACACCGCGCAGCGCGCGGCGTTCTTGCCATTCCGTGAAGGTTTCCATCCATTTAGGCAACCACAGGATCACTAAAAGAAAAAGAAGCAAGGCGGATATCAGCCACGGCCCGCGTTTAAAACGACGACCCCCTACTCCGGCGCCAGAGCGAGTGAAGGGATCCGCACCGATAGCCTTGCCGAGCGAGACCGGCTCATGGTGAGTCTTGGCTCCCGCCGCTGCGGCACCGCCTTTTCCGGAAGGGTCAGGTTTAGTGGTCATGGCTAACCAATTTTCTCCAAAGTTTGGCCGCGACGCGGCGCGCCTCGCGGTAAATCGCTTCCAAATCCAATTTCGGGAACGTCCGATTACGAACGACGAAGCGCCCGTTGACCATAACACTCTCAACATGGGCCGCGCTAATTCCGAAAATCATATGACCGAACAGATTGCTCGGATGGAGTGGTGTGGGACTGGGGTAATCTAATATAATCAGATCAGCCACAGCGCCGGCGCGCAATGAACCAAACCGCTTATTAAAAACCGTTGAGGCCAGTCGCGCCCCGCCGGTACTTAGGCGTATGACGTCGGGCAGCGTCAGCGCGCGTCCGGCATCCTGCGCCTTAAAGAAAGCCCACTTGATCTCATCGAACATGTCGCTGGAAATGCCATCGGTCCCCAGCGCAGCGTTGGCGCCAAAGCGCGCCGTCGGCGCGTACCCCACCGCGTTATTCATGTTGGAGCGCGGGTTGTGCACCAACCAGGATTGCGCCTCCTGAATCTCGTTCAGATCAGCGTCCTCTAGGTGTGTCCCGTGCGCCAGTATCGAGGCCGGTTTTAATATATCGCTTTCTCTCAGACGAGCTACCAAGGATTTTCGGAAGCGCCGCCGCGCCGCCTCGGCATCGCAGCGATCCTCGGCCACATGAACGTGCACGCCGCATCCTAACTTATCGGCCAATGCACCGCAGGCGCGCAAGGATTCGAATCCCAGCGTAAACGCAGCATGAGCGCCCACCATGCCTCTCAACATTTCGTCATGCCGGACATTCGTGATGAAGTCTTGGTTTTCCTGCAAACCTGCCTTCAGCTCGGCTTCTCCGCCGCGGTCGGTAGTTTCGTAACAAAGAATACCGCGCAAGCCCACGGTGGATAAAGCTTCCCGCACCGTGTCGAGCGCGCCGCGTATGAAGCTGGGAGAAGCGTGATGATCAATCACCAGGGTAGTTCCGGCGCGTGCCGCCTCGATGGCACCGATCAACGCGCTGTAGTAGATCGCTTCACGATCCAGCGCCCGATCGAGTTTCCACCAAACTTTCTTTAAGATTTCGACAAAATTGCGCGGCGGCTGCGCCGGTCCAGGCATGCCCCGTGCGAGCGCGCTATATAGGTGCGTATGGGCGCAGACCATCCCGGGCATGACGATCTTACCCTTAAGGTCTAATACCTTATCACCGGCACGTGGGCGAAGCGACGCGGCCCTGGCGACGATCAGGCCGTGCTCAATCCGCAAGTCGGCCTTGGCCAGGCTGGGAGGCCACAGCTCAACCAACTGCCCGCCTTTTAGCAATTGCGTGGTCATAGTTTCAATCACAGAGACACAGAGACCACCGAGAGACCAGCAATGGATTTGAACAAGATCCCAGAAGAAAAAAATAGATTGAATAATGACCGTATCCCTCAGTGAACTCTGTGTCTCTGTGGTGAAATGCCGGCCTGTTTGGTTCCGGCTTGCCCGCGTTAGGAACCCAATAAAATCTTCTCTAAGGCGGAAAGGCTGGGCGGGATCAGGCGCGCCGGCGCTGTGGTCTCGAGGGCGGTCTTGATATCTTTGAGCCCACTGCCGGTGATGACGACTAGCGCCGACTCGCCGGCGCCCACCACGCCGGTCGCCACAGCCCTGCGCAATCCCGCCATCGCCGCGGCCGCCGCCGGCTCCGCAAAAACCGCGGCCAACCGAGCTGTATCGAGCATAGCCGCGCGAATTTCCGCATCCGAAACCGCCACCATACTGCCGCCGGATTGCCGTACGGCGCGCACGGCTTTGCGCCAGTTACGCGGCATACCGACGGAGATACTATCGGCGCATGTCGTAGTCTCTACCGGCACAAGATCGGTGTTGGAGGAGAAAGCATCGACAATCGGCCGCGCGCCTTCCGCCTGCACGCCAAGCATTCTCGGCACACGAGTCGCCAACCCAATCTTCTTCATCTCCAATAGACCTTTGTAGGCCCCAGCTATCGTACAGCCGTCCCCCACGGAAAGCACTACCCAATCCGGCAACAGATCGCCCATCTGCTCGGCGATCTCCAACCCCACCGTCTTTTTGCCTTCGACCAGATACGGATTGATGGCACAGTTGCGATTGTACCAACCGAAACGGGCGCAGGCTTCCTGACAGAGATCGTAGGCGACACGGTAGGTCCCCTGCACGCGAAACACGTTGGCGCCAAAAACGAGCAGTTGAGTTACCTTGGGCTCGGGCGCCATTTCCGGAACAAATATGAAGCTTTCCAGACCAACGCTGGCGCTGAAGCCGGCCAACGACGATGCGGCATTTCCGGTCGAAGCGCACGCAATCGCGGTTGCGCTTTGCGCCATCGCCTTGACCACGCCAACGGAGCTGGCCCGGTCTTTAAAGGAAGCAGTGGGATTGCGTCCATCGTCTTTCAGGTAAAGGGAACGCAGGCCTATGTGGCGAGCCAGTCGCGGCGTCTCGTAAACCGGGGTCCATCCAACTTGCAGCGGCGGCAGCGGCAAGGACCTTTCGATGGGCAGTAATTCTTCGTAACGCCAGTGCGACAAGGGTCTTTGCTTGAGGACTGGGGCCGTCATGGCGCGCGCCACGGCTGCATAGTCGTACTCGACATCTAAAATCCCATCGACGCCACAAGCTGGACAAGTGTAGGGCACGGTAGCCGGCGAATATTCGCCGTGGCATATCACACAACGCAGTTTGGTCACATGTTCCATCATCAGCCATTAGCCATTATTCAGGGTATTGCTATTTCTGCTACGGTACAGAACCGGGAGCGGTAGCGACCGGGTTTCACTTGCATGCAACCCTACGGCCCCCCTGGGAGCGCCGGCAAGATGCCGGCGCTCCCAGGAAGGGTGCATGCCATTGCAAACCGCTATAAATCTACGCGCCAACAACATCGCAATCTCACCGCTTAGGTATATAAGCGGTAACGGTCTTTGCGGTTACGGCGGGCCGGTCAGGGCCACCATGACGCGCTCGAGCAGAACGCTGCACATCTCGCGGCGATATTCCCGCGTGGATCGCAAATCGTCAATGGGTTTGGCCTCCTGCTTTATCGCCTGGCAGGCGGCTCTTAAGGTCTTGGGGGTCCAGTCGTCATTCAATAGAATCGATTCCGTTTGGGGAGCGCGTATGACCGTGGGCGCCACGGCGCCGAGAGCCAATCGTAGATAACGGAAACGCCGGCCTTCCAGCACGGCGCTGCCGGCCAAGGAGACTTTGGAAATCGCCTGCGCTTGACGCTGTCCCAATCGCATGAACGCTCCTTTCAGATTCGGGCGTTTAGCAAAGGAAATACCACGGATCAATTCTGTCGGCTGCAAAATCGATTTTCCGGGTCCCCGGAAGAACTGCTCAATGGGCACGGTTCGCTGCGCGCCGAGCGACACAATGTCCACCGTGGCCTCGAGCGTATAGAGAGGGGGAACGCTATCGGCCGCGGGCGACGCATTGGCGAGGTTCCCGCCGAGTGTACCGCGATTTCGGATTTGTGGTCCACCAATGAGGGCGCATGCGGATACTAGAGCCAGCGCGTGGAGGCGCAACAATTCTGAACGCGCCACCTCGCCGTGGCGCACGCCGCTCCCGATCCATAGCCGGTCGCCTTGATCGACAATGCCGTGCAGCTCGGAGATCGCCGAAATATCAAATAAGGCGCGTGTCGGAAACAGCCCATCTTTGGCCTTCACCAAGATGTCCGTGCCGCCGGCGAGCGCGCGCCGCGCCGCGCCGTGCTGCGCCAAAATGGTCAGCGCCTCGTCAAGCGTCTGCGGTAAATAGCGCTCTCGTGCGGCCGCATCAATAGTAGCGTTGGCTTGCGCCGCGCCAAGCCGGCCGCTATCCCAAGCGGCGACCTGGTCCGCTTGCAGCCGCCGCTCCGCTTGCCGTATGGCATCAAAGATTTTTACGTAGCCGGTGCAGCGGCACAGATTGCCGGCCAATCCGTATTTGATTTCTTCAAGGCTCAATTCCGCCGGCTCGGACCTTAAACCTGCCGTCGCTTTCTGGCCGCGCTCATCGAGCAACGCGACGCCGGCCATGATCATGCCGGGAATACAAATGCCGCACTGCACGGCGCCGCAATCAATAAAGGCCTCCTGCAAAGGGTGCAACTCCCCATCGCTCAGCAGACCCTCGATCGTGGTAATGGTGGCGCCTTCCGCCTGGTATCCCATGATTAGGCAGGAATCGACGGGTTGGCCGTTCATGATAACCGAGCACGCGCCGCACTCACCTTTGCCGCAACCCTCTTTGCTCCCGGTCAGGAAGAGCTCCTCGCGCAACACATCGAGCAACCGCAGACTTGGGTCGAAGCGAACGGTAGTGTCCCGGCCATTCAATATGAAATGCACGTCAATCTTCTCGTCCTTCATCCTGCTTCCTTCCGTCGCAGCGCCTGCCAAACTCTTTCCGGCGTCGCCGGAATCTCAAACAAGCGTAAGCCAACGGCCTGTACAATAGCACCCGTCACCGCCGGAGCGACGGCGATGATGGGCGTCTCTCCCAGTCCCTTGGCGCCGTACGGCCCCCATGCATACTCATGCTCGACGATGATCGGCATAATTTCCGGCGTATCCATGGCGGTGGGAATAATGTACGTAGAAAATTGGTTATTAATGATACGGCCATTCTGCACGGCATGTTCTTCGACGAGGGCATAACCTAGCCCCTGTAAAGCGCCGCCTTCGATTTGTCCCTCACCCGTGGTGGGGTTAATCACTTTTCCAACGTCGTGCCCCGAATAAATGCGCGTCACAAGGACTTCACCCGTGTCCGCATTCACTTCCACTTCTACGACGTTAGCGGAGAAAGAGTAGGTGATGTAAACCTCGCCCTGACCGGTTTCCGGATCATAGGTGGTTTTCGGTGGCGTTGCCCAGCCCTGCGCCGCCAAATGCACCTGATTTTCCACGCAAAGCCTGACTTGATCGGCCCAAGGCAGGGACTTTCCTTCAAGTAGCGGCTTCATACGGCCACGAATCTCCAAGCACGCCGCGCGCACGGCATTGCCCGACATAAGGGTGGTACGGCTGGCCACGGTTGGGCCGGAATCCGGAACTTGGCTGGTGTCGGGCGGCAGTACGCGTACACACTCCATGGGGGAGCCCAGCGTCTCTGCGGCAATCTGCGCCAGCACTGTCACCATGCCTTGGCCGATCTCCGTGGTGCCGACCGCCAGAGTCACAGATCCATCGCCGCTGACCAATACGTTGGCCCCGGCGGGATTAAGGAAACGTCCCAGCGAGCCGAGGCCCACACCATAATAGCAGGCGGCCAAGCCTATGCCGCGGCGCACCGACCCGGCGCACGACTGGGCATAACTTTGGCGCTTGGCGGACCAATCCGCGGCCGTCACTACTTTTCGAATGACCTCTTTCAAACCCACGCTGCCGGCCAAACGGTGGCCGGTGATCGTCTCGTCGTTCACCTCCAGCGCATTGTTAAGCCGAATTTCCAGCGGATCCATGCCCAGTTTTTCGGCCGCCAGGTCCATTTGACTTTCGGCGGCAAAAACGATTTGAGGCTCACCAAAGCCGCGAAAGGCGCCGCACGGCGCCTTGTGCGTCCGTACGGCGTAGGCGTCAACGTGCGCGTGCGGACATCGGTACGGGCCGGCGGCGTGATTGATCCCCCGCCACAGCACAGCCGGCGACAACGTCGCGTAAGCCCCTCCATCCAACACGTAAAGAACTTCGACTGCCAGCAACTCTCCCGCCTGCGTGAACGCCGACCGATACTTAATCCATCCGGGATGGCGCTTGGACATGACCGTCATATCGTCTTCGCGCGTGAAGATCAACTTAACCGGCCGCCCGGTTTTAACCGCCAGTAGGGCGGTCATCGCGGCCGGAACGCTGGGCGCGTCTTCTTTGCCGCCAAAACCGCCGCCGGTGACCATTTGTATGATGCGAACCTGATTAAGTCCAAGACCCAGTATGGAGGCCACCGCTTTCTGCACATAAAATGGGCATTGCATCGAGCCGTGAACGGTGACACCGCCCATGCCGTCCGGCTGCGCCAACATGCCATTGGGCTCGATGTAGGCGTGCTCCTGGTAGGGAGTATGGTAGCTGTTTTCAATAACGATAGCGGCTTGGGCAAAGGCGGCTTTCACATCGCCGCGTCGAATCTTCCAATGAGCCATGATACGCTGCTGCTCGTAGGCCTCTTCCAGCGTGAGCACTGGCGGCAATGGCTCGTATTCGACCTCGATGGCTGCCAGCGCGGCTTCCACAGCGACTCGGTATTCGCCGGCCACGAGCGCAATCCCTTCTCCGATGTGATTGACTTCGGTTTCAGCCAGCATGGGCTGGTCCGGCTGAATGAGCGGAATAATGTTCTTGCCGGGGATGTCTTTGGCGGTAAGCGCCGTAAGGATGCCGGGCATTTGCCGAGCGCGGGCGGTGTCCAATCGCAGTATACGGGCATGCGTATGAGGGCTGCGCAACACGCCGGCATACAGCGTGCCGGCCAACGCCATATCATCAATATAGCGGGCGGTTCCCTTCACTTTATCGAGAGCGTCGGGACGCCGGGCTCGTTGGCCCACAATGTTCATTTATAAGGCTCCCTATCGGTGATTTGCAATCCAATCATCTTGGTCTCTGATCCGGTTGCCGCGGTGCCTCTCATTTAACCGCGAATACACGCGAATTAACGCTAATAATTTTTTTCTCACTTAGCGTTCATTGGCGTCCATTAGCGGTTCCTTACCAGTTCCACCTCGCGCTTGTCCTCGAAGAGCAGAAAGCCGCACTTATCCAGAGAGATTGTGCCAGGAGTTATTCCGCAATTCAAGCCAACAGCAACCACCTAACGACAAAGCTCAGCGGCTGGCACGGCTTTTTGTGCCAGTCCGCTGGAGCGATTTGTCAGGCGATTTTTTTATTTTTACAGAATCTAAATATAAAGTGTCAGGGCATATGTCCTGCTCATGTGGCCATACTACAGTTCCACAGGCTGCCCTCGCCTGTTGAAAATAAATTTTGTCTTTCAACTCCGTGAATACGCCAAAATTAAGCAAAGGACTGCAATTGTATATCCCGACTTCCCCATTGGAAAATATTATCTCAAGTTTGTAATTATTTCTTGCCTTTACTGCTTTCACTCTTGGATTCATATTTTACCTCAATGGATCGATTTTAAACGGCTGCTGCCCGTTAACTGCCAAATCCCAGTCGGCCATAAGCTCATCTTTGTGAATTTCAATCCAAGCCAAAACCAATCGCATTTTGGCTGGAGGCAATTCTCCGTCAAGAAGTTCACCATTAGGAATTGAAATAACAGCTTCGCTATCCTGATATCTTACATGAACATGTGGCCGTTTATGTTTTCTGTTATCAATAAAATAAAGCGATACAACAATACCAAAAAACATTGCTATTGTTGGCATATTTATTTCCTTATTTTTATGGTCTAACGTTCCGGTTCAGCGGCGGCGCAGCACGCCGTCGGCTGGAACCCGTTGTTGGGCCCCATTAGCCCACGGCTTGATTCTTACCAGCTTGGGTCCAATCGCTCGTTCAGCGACTTCGGTGTCGTGGGCCGCCTGCGCGCGAAGCCAGTATCCGTTGGAAAGGCCAAAGAAGCGGCAAAGCCGCAGGTCAGTGTCAGCGGTGATGGAGCGCTTCCCAGCTACGATGTCTCCAATGCGCTGGGCTGGGACGCCGATTTCCTTTGCCAGGCGGTATCGAGTGATACCCATGGGCTTCAGGAACTCTTCCAACAGAAGTTCACCGGGGGTAATAGGATTGAGCTTGCTCATACGTAACCTCTCGTCAGTAGTAGTCCACTATCTCTACGTCTTCCGCGCCTGCTTTGGTCCACCGACAGCAGACGCGCCACTGATCATTGATGCGGATGCTGTGCTGGCCGGCTCGGTCGCCCCTCAGCGCTTCGAGCCGGTTGCCAGGCGGCACTCGCAAGTCCTCCATGCGGCCGACGATCTCGAGTTGCCTTAGCTTGCGGCGCGCTACGTCGGCGATGTGCACGAATCGCCTGACGCGATCGCCCTTCGCTAGCGCCTCCGTATCGCGGCACTTGAACGACTTGATCATTCAGCATAGTAACACGTCACGTGATTAACGTAAAGCGTAATTAGGGGATTAACTAAAGAAGTTTATCGTCACCGAGAATGCCCGGTGGCGTGTCTCTCGCTCCTTATGGCATGCCGTACTATTCTTTGAACGGTCACCCAGTAACAGAACCGGGAGCGGTAGCGACCGGGTTGATCCGTTGTGGAAGGGTTCCCCACCTGGTCGCTACCGCTCCCGGTTCTGTAAGAGCGGGGGCCCGGCTCGCTTGTTATACATTCCTTTTGTGGTACTATATCATCCTTGTGAGCGAACAACACCATTTAGAATTGACGGATGTTTTTGTACGAACTTATCGGGAACTCGGTCGCCGGGAAGCCGAGCCACAGATTCATGCCACATTTTATCCCTTCTCGACGTTGCGCCATAATATACGGCGACGCGGCGATCGTCTCGTGGCGCGCGTTAGCGACATTTTACAGGCGGCGCCGGAAGAGATCTTGGAATGCGTCGCGCATATTCTATTCGGAAAGCTTTTCCGTTTGCGAATTAAGGCGGAGTACCGGAATATTTATTGGGCATATGCGCTCGATGAAGAAGTTGATCGCAGAATCATTGACGTGCAACGCTTGCGAAGCCGAAAGATTTACGGCGACGGAAACGGCTCGATGTATGACTTGCAGGGAGCCTTTGACCGGCTGAATCGGCAATACTTCGATGGTCAAATTTCAGTGGCTCACATCGGCTGGACACAACATCAGGCCAAGAGCCGGCTAGGTTTTTTCGATGAAATACGTAATCGTATTGTCATCAGCCGGTTGCTGGACCATGCGCAAGTGCCGCCGGCGGTCTTTGAATACGTGCTCTACCATGAAATGCTCCACACCGTTCATAAGGCTCAGATACGCCATGGACGACGCTGTGTTCATTATGATGAGTTCCGGCGGGATGAGATGAAGTTCCTTCACTACAGTGAGGCGAAACAATTCTTGGCGGGCTGGGGGGCGCCGGCCAAAGGGGCGAGGAGAATTTGACGATGAGTGGTACGCTCTGTGTCGTCTGTAATCGGAAAAAGGCCAAGCGACATTGCCCGGCCAAGTTCGGGAGTATCTGCTCTACTTGCTGTGGCGCCAAACGCATTATTGAAATTCAATGTCCCGACGACTGCACTTATTTAATCAGTGGCCGTGATCATCGCGCGCAAGAGGTATTTGCGCGGCAGCGCGCTAAGAGTGACTCCATCCAGTTAAGAAAAGATTCGGAGATCATGAATAAATTTGGTGATTTCATGTGTTACTTGCAGTTCATGCTGGTGGCGTTGCGCAAGGACAATAGAAGAATGACTGATGCTGAAACGCTCGCCGGCGTGGGGCTTTTGCTAAAGACCTATGAAACCGAGAACAAGGGCATCCTATATGAATATCACTCGCCGAGAGCCGAGGTTGAAGCGATCGTGCTCGGCTTACATCGCGCCATTCAGAAGTACCGATCCGAGGAAACGCCGATCGCCCCGCGCCATATTGTGAATTGCCTGGAACTTCTGAACGCGGATCTTGACTTTCATTGCCAAGAGAATAAATCCACTACGTCTTATCTTGAATTGATCACGCAGTTTTTTCCGAACGTCAATCGGCAAGCCGGCGGATCGCGCATTATTATTCCAGGTCATGAAGTTAGCAAGCATTCCCGATAGGAAAGCCGTCAGAATTCACACGTAACGTTCCAGCAAGTGTCAGAATGAGAAAGGGAGCGGTATTCGAATTCTATACTGAATTCTGACTCCTACTTCGGGAGACTTCAATAGTCAGGGTCGTATGATGAAAGAACGTGAAGATTCCGCTGAGACGTCGTTGCCCATTCAACAAGAAGAGAATGAAGCCGGCGAGGCTCGCCGCGGGGCGCGCACGCGGTCCACGCAGCCGCAACCGGAGCGTGCCATACTGATAGGCGTGTATCGCTCAGGCCGCGAACGAGGCGCTGCGCAGGATTCTCTTGAGGAGCTGGAGGCTTTGGCCACCGCCGCAGGGGCCGTCACGATCCTAAAGACGCTGCAGGAGAGGGACCGTCCGGATCCCGGCCGCTTCATCGGAAAAGGCAAGGTCGAAATGGTCAAATCGCAAGTGGCCGAGCAGACGGCCGACCTGTTGATCTTCGATGATAATCTGACCCCGCGCCAAAAAGCCAATCTAGAGGATGAATCACACTGCCGCGTCATCGATCGCACGCAACTCATTTTGGATATTTTTGCCAAGCGGGCGCAGACCCGAGAAGGAAAGTTACAAGTTGAGTTGGCCCAATTAAAATATCTGCTTCCCCGACTTACCGGTTTTGGCGTCGAACTCTCTCGACTCGGCGGCGGCATTGGCACACGGGGCCCCGGCGAAACCAAACTGGAAGTGGATCGCCGGCGGTTGAAGCGCCGCATACAGTTGCTGGATGACGAAATGGACAAAGTCCGCCGGACGCGCCTCCTTCATCGAGAGCGCCGCAAACAGCATGCGATTCCCGCCGTGGCGTTGGTCGGCTACACCAATGCCGGCAAGTCCACACTGTTTACGCGCATCACACAGGTGGAGACCTTTGTCGGCGATCAGCTTTTCGCAACGCTCGATCCGTTGCTTCGACGCACGCGCTTGCCTCAAGGTCAGGAAGTGGATTTTTCGGATACGGTGGGCTTCATAAAAAAATTGCCTCATGAGCTGGTGATGGCTTTTCGCGCCACGCTCGAAGAGGTTAACGAGGCCGATCTGCTACTGCACGTCGTCGATGTCTCCCAGGAACGTTACAAAGAGCAGATGCTGGCGGTGGATCAAGTGCTAACCGAGATCGGGACTCCCGACATCCCTCGCATTCATGTGTTCAATAAGATTGATCGGCTGACCGCCGGCGCTCGCCCCGCGATCGAGGAATCACGGGAATACACCGTCTTCGTTTCAGCGCTCACCGGCGAAGGCATGGATACGCTAATACGCGCCATCGCCGACCAACTGGAGAGCCGTGTTCGGCGCGCCTGCTTCGAATTCCCTTATGACAAAGGCGACCTCGTGGCGTGGCTTCACAGCAAGGGGAAAATTCTAAACGAAAAATACACCGATACCGCCATCCACATAGAAGCCGACATCGCCCAATCACTTTTAGATACCCATCCGGACGTTGCGGCACATCTCAAGAAGGCCTGATCAGGCGCGGCCAGTTCCTCTGATATGCGTAATCGTCATGCGCGCAGCCCTGAGGATTAGGGTTTGTCGCGCTGGGGCGAGGAGAGCTTGGGATTTTCGTTCGGCCGCGGGATTGATTGCACCGGCTGATCCCAGAACCCTTTCTTATCATCCGCTTTTACGGGCGAAAGCAATTTAACACTCAGGCGACCCAACAGGCGGCGCTCAATGCTCCCATTCGACCGCCAATCCACCCACTCGTCCTTTCCACTCAGATCTCGTTTGAGGCCTTGGGGGCTGACGCGAACCGTAACCATACTTTCATTTCCCTGAACAATCTCAGCAATGACCTCGACCACGTAGCGACCTTTTATCCAGCCGACGTTATTATAAACTTCCGGCGGCGCGGCCAGCTTTCCCAGTTCACTAGCGGACAACGAGCCGGTGATAAACTCATAAGGCTTCGTCGCAATGTGGCCGCTCCCGCGATCCACACTTTCAATTTTCAAACCCATCTCGGTTAAGACGGTCGTTATCGTATTCCACACGACGTTAAATCGGCTGATGTATTTAACGGGACCTGGCGGCGTGGACGGTTTACTTTGCGATCGTAGCGCGACTGCCGGACTCAAAACTAACGAAATCAGAACGACCGCCGTTTTTACTTTTAACATGATAATGGCCTCTTAAGCAAGCATTGGACGGCGTTGTCTCCGTCCGCGGTTATCGATCCCTACCATTGGGTCCTTCAAGGTCGGCGCAACTATTGCTCGGGCGCGCCTAAGGAGAAGGGCCCCGCGCCGCCGGGAGCGGTGAAGGAGTGGTTTCAGCCGAGCCCGGGGTCTCTGGGGCCGATGTGGCGGCGGCTTGGCGTCCGCGCTCCTCAGATAAATGCCGGCGCAAGTCGCGTATCTCCTCTTGCGTTATCCGAGACCGTTCCTCAGCGGCACGATTGCTCTCGCGCATTTCCTTACCGAAGCTATAAATCCAGATCAAAATGACAAGTCCCAGCGCAAGAACGGCCACGCGAAAGAGGCCTTCCGAATCGGCTGCGGTCCGCGCGCGGTAACGAACGGCCGATAGGCTCTGCAAACATTGCTGCGCCGTAACGTCGTTGGGATTCTCGGCTAACGTTTGTCGCCAGCAGGCCTCGGCCCTCTCGCCGTGGCCTTGCCGCAGGTAGACTTTTCCCAAAACATTCCGAGCTTTGCCATAGTGCGGATCCTGCCGCAGGGCTATTTCCAGCTCTGCCACGGCCTCCGCCCAGGCTCCCGCCTTTGCCTGCTCCAGTCCATGGTTAAAGGAGGTTCGCGCCGCCTCGCTTCCCGCGCGATCCCAAGTTTCATTTAGCTTCATAATGATACATCATGTCAATCAGTTCTTCTTCGCGCCGCGCGATCTCCCCGCCCTCTGACGAATCTATCGCCTTTTCAAGGCTTTTAATTTTTGCCTCCAGATTTTTCTTTGCGATCCCCGTTATTTGCTTGGATACTTCTCGGGCGCGCATCAAAAGCCCCTCCACTCGTTGCTGAACCTCCGGCAACACCTCTCTCGCCAGCATGGGCTCCAGTTCCAGCGGCAGGAATTCTTCCGTGGACTGTCGGGCCCGCTCAATCTCCTCGTCGGTCATGCCGGGACGCGTAGTACTGACGGATAAATTCTTCTTGACGGACGACCCCTTTTCTTGCGCCGTAATATGTACGATGCCGTTGATATCATAATCAAAATTTACCAGAACATGCACATCACCAGCGGGCGCCGCGATTAACCCTTCCACCATAAATTTTCCAAGCCGCGTATTGGAAGAAGCGATTGGACTCTCACCTTGGTAAATTCTGATATCAACGGTTTGCTGATTATCATGCAGCGTGTAATACACCTCGGACTTGGTGGTCGGAATGGGGGTATTCTTTTTTATAATGCAACTAAACACGTCAGGCACCAGCATGCCCAGCCGCACGTCGGCGACTTCAATACCGAGAGAATGCGGCGCTACGTCGACCAGCACCGCGTCAATCTCTTCGCCGGCCACAATTCCCGCCTGCACGGCGGCCCCCAGAGCCACCGCCATATCAGGATCGACTTCGGCGTGCGGCGGTTTCCCGATTTCGCGTTCGATGATATCCCAAACCATAGGAATACGCGTGGAGCCGCCCACCAGCAGCACGCGCTCGATGTCGCCCGACTGCAGATTCGCCGCTTTCATCGCCTCCTTCATGGATCGAGCCGTTGACTCCATTAGATCGCCAATTAATTCTTCGAATTTATAGCGCGGGATCTCGCTGACCAAGTTTAACGGAAGTTTGTTCTTCTGGGCGATAAATTCCTCCAGCACCTGCGCAAAGGGCTGACTGGACATAGTGATCTTGGCTTTCTCGGCGCCGGCCATCACGCGGGATAGGCTGCGCCGAGTTTCGCGTAGATCAATCCCGTACAATTGTTTGAACCCCAATGCGAAATGATCCACCAAGCGCTGATCAAAATCATCGCCGCCCAGGTGCAAATTACCGTGACTGGACAAAACCTCGATCACTCCATTATTGATCTCAACAATGGAGACGTCGAAAGTACCGCCGCCGAGGTCGTACACCATGATTTTCTGATGATCTTGCCGATCCAGGCCAAAAGCCAACGCCGCCGCAGTAGGCTCATTGATAATGCGAACGACCTCGAGCCCGGCGATGCCGCCGGCGTCTTTCGTGGCTTGCCGCTGCGCATCGGAGAAATGGGCCGGAACCGTGATCACCGCCTGCGTTACCGGCTGTTGCAAATACGTTTCGGCGGCCAGCTTAAGTCTACGTAATATCAGGGCGGAGATTTCTTGCGGAAGATACTCACGATCGCCGAGCCGCACTTTTTCATTGGATCCCATCTTACGTTTTATCGATCGAATCGTGTTTTCCGGATCTAATATCAATTGATTACGGGCGGGCCAACCCACAAGAATCTCGCCGGTTTCTGCGCTCAAACCGACCACGGAAGGCATCAGCCGGTCTCCATCCACGGGGATTACAACGGGGTTATGATGTTCAATAACGGCTACCTCGGAAAAAGTGGTCCCAAGGTCGATGCCGATGATTCTGGACATTATCTACCTCCTAGAAGAACGCTGGCCTGCTGCTTGCGGCGGCGGCCAAGTCAATGTACACCGGATATTTTACCATTGTTTCTTTGTATTCCGCAGAAATTCCTACGACCATTTTGATGTGGAGGCTGAGCTTGCGAATTTATACAAACATCGCGTCCTCGAAAACCGGCAAGGAACTCCATCGCACAGGCGCCACGCTCCAGACCTATCAAAATTGAAACTGTGCCGCCTCCGTCCCTTTGGCGAAGCATGAGATCGAGTCCCCCGACTCGGCTTACTCGCGCGGGAAAGTTAATGTATTCGAAGGTCACGATAGGGTCCCGAGAACTGTGAACTTGAAACGCGGCCTCTATGATTACTTTTGCAAGCCTCTCCGTTTTACGTGATAACGGCTCAAACATTTTAATTTTTTTGTGTCTTCGTGTCTTTGTGGTTAAATGAATCTTACGATAAGTATACAAAACCATCACCAGAAAATCCCTCTGGTTGATTAAAACCAACAACAAATTTGACGCACACCCGGCCATACAAAAGACGGTAACATCTCTAAAGAGTTATGGCAGGATTGCCCTATTGGCTTGCGTTCCGCCGCCGCGTTTGATAGACTCGGCTGCTCAAGGGAGGATCTTACTATGCCAACCTATTCGCCGCGTCCCCATCGCCGCCGTACCGGGGCAGGATTTCTTCTGGCCTTAGCCTTTGTCATCCTGTTTATAACGGCCGGACGATCGGCCCCCGCCGAGCCGCCGGCGACACGGACGCTGACGCTCGAGGACCGAGTACGGTATCAACGAGCGATCGAAGAAGTCAATTGGCAATACCGCCTCTGGCCAAAAGAGAATCCGCAGCCCAAGCCGGCCTTAGCGGCGGTGATGCCGCTTGCGGCGATCCGGGCGAAAGTGGAGGACGATCTGCGGAAGTCGCAAGCCCTCGAAGTGCTCTGGCGCCGTCCGGTGACGGGAGCGCAATTGCAAGCGGAAATGGCGCGCATGGCGCGGCAGACGAAACAGCCCGAGCGGCTGCGGGCATTGTGGGCGGCGCTCGGCAACGATCCCTTCTTGATCGCCGAGTGTTTAGCGCGACCGCAGTTGGTGAATCGGTTGATCCGCAGTTGGTACGCGGGCGATGAGCGGTGGCATGGGTCGCTAAAAAAACAGGCGGCCGCGGAAGCGGGACGGTACGGGGCCGTGGAGGATCTGCGGCAGATGAGCGGCACCTATGAGGAGGTCGAGTGGGTAAGAAAGGAAGACGCGGGAGCGGAGCCTGCCGTGGGGACCGTGGCGCTCGACGCCGCGGCGTGGCGGGAGCAGCAGCAGGCGCTCGACCGCGTCTTGGCGAGGCCGCCGGTGGTAGAGCATAAGCCTGGAACACCGGCGAGTGCGCAGCGACCTGATGGCGAAAGCCTGCCCGTGGGGGTGGTCAGCGGCTTACAAGAGGGAGAGGACGGCTATTACGTGCTGGCCGTGTTGGAGCAAGCGGAAAAGCGGATGCGGGTGGCGACGGTAACTTGGCGGAAGCGCCCGTTTACCGAGTGGTGGGCGGAGGTGGGACGCGGGCTCAAGCCCGAGCCCCGACATGGTCGGGGTGATCGCACGTATCAGATGCCGGCGCTCCGCGCCGGGACGGTGTGTACTCTCGACACATGGACCCCCACGCCGGCGCCACCAGAGGTGAGAGCGGGTCATACCGCAGTGTGGACCGGGACGGAGATGATCGTGTGGGGAGGATTGGCTTTCCCACCCACTATCTACTTCAACACGGGCGGGCGGTATAATCCGACTACAGACACCTGGGCGGCAACCAGCCTCAGCGGTGTTCCCAGTACGAGATATTCTCACACGGCGGTGTGGACGGAGACGGAGATGATCATTTGGGGGGGAGATGTTTACCCCACTTTCTTCAACACGGGCGGGCGGTACGATCCGGCTACCGATACCTGGGCAGCGACCAGCGTCAGCGGGGCTCCAAGTGCAAGAAGTTCTCACATGGCGTTGTGGACCGGGACGGAGATGATCGTGTGGGGGGGATTGGCTTTCCCACCTACTATCTACTTCAACACGGGCGGGCGCTACGATCCGGCCAGCGACATATGGGCGGCGACCAGCGTCAGCGGGGCCCCCAGTGCGAGATATGCTCACAAGGCGGTGTGGACCGGAACGGAGATGATCGTGTGGGGGGGATGTTCCCCGTCACTAACGCGGGGGCCGGTACGATCCGGCCACCGACACTTGGGTGACGACCAGCCTGAGCGGGGCGCCGAGCGCGAGAGTTTATCACACGGCGGTGTGGACGGGGAGGGAGATGATTGTGTGGGGGGGAATTGATTTCCCACCCACTGTCTTCTTAAGCACGGGGGGACGATACGATCCGGCCAGCAACACCTGGTCGGCTATAAGCGACAGCGGGGCGCCGAGTGCGAGAGGGAAGCATACGGCAGTGTGGACCGGGACGGAGATGATCGTGTGGGGGGGTTGGGCTGGAGGGACCATCGTGTTCAACACGGGAGGGCGTTACGATCCCGCCACCGACAACTGGGCGGCAACGAGCGTCAGCGGAGCGCCGAGTTCGAGAGGGCTTCACACGGCGGTATGGGCGGGGAGACAGATGATCGTGTGGGGGGGAGCTGATCCCAGGCTCAGTTTCTTCAACACGGGCGGGCGGTACGATCCGACCACCGACACTTGGGCAACGACGAGCCTCAGCCAGGCGCCCGGTGGGAGAGCTTCTCATACGGCGGTATGGACCGGGACGGAAATGATCGTGTGGGGTGGAGTTATTCCTATCAACACGGGCGGACGATACGATCCGGCCACCGACACCTGGATGGCGACGAGCCTGAGCGGGGCGCCCAGTACGAGATGGGATCACACGGCGGTGTGGACGGGAACGGAGATGATCGTGTGGGGTGGATCTGATGGGCCCGACATCAACACGGGCGGGCGGTACGATCCGGCGGGCGACACCTGGGCGGCGACGAGCCTCAGCGAAGCCCCCAGTGCGAGATCTGCTCATACGGCGGTGTGGACGGGTACGGAGATGATCGTGTGGGGGGGAATTGCGTTTCCGACATACTTGAACACGGGCGGACGATACTGCGCCCAAGCCGCTCCCTCCGCAGGCCGGATCGGACTCCCTAAGAATGGACGTGAACGTACGATCGGCCGTTAATATCCGTGAACGGAACCTGAGCCTGCGGCCGGCCGGCTCCGGGGTATTCGCGCCAGCGCATGGCTCTGATGGGAAAAGCGCGTAACTATTCAGACATGCCTCTCAGCCCCGTAGGGGCGGCATGTTTATAGTAACTGGGAATCCAAAACAGTCAAGCTCCGTAGGAGTCCCCCAGCTTGTCGTAAAACGACACGCAGAATAAAGAGGAAACTTGAGAAGTTTCTAAGGAGCCTGGAGTTTGGACATTTTGGAGAGGGCCGGAAGCGATCCTGCGAAGCAGGCGAACCATTAAGTCGTACGCGCCCTGGCAGGGGCGCAAGGAGATTAGCCTGGGGCAAGCGCAGCGCTGCCCCAGGACTCAGGGCCTCATCCACCTCGAGCGCCCCGGCAGGGGCGCTGAGAGGTGATTGGCCTACCAGAGACCCTATCGCTGAAGATGAGAGGATAATGCAACATCAAATGAGTCTATGACCTCTCGGCGCCCCTGCCGGGGCGCCAGTGTTCTAGGGGACTCACCGACCTGGGGCGGCGCTCCGCTTGCCCCAGGCTAATGTCCCGGCGCCCCTCTGGGGCGCGCTCTGAAGATTGGACATTTCAAAGAGCAAGTATTTCCGGCCAATCACGATTGTTGACGAGCTTTAACGACAAGCAGAATAAAGATGAAACTGGGGAAGTTTCTAAGGAGCGACCTGTCCTGACGCGTTCGTATACGAAATCAACTCTACACAGGCCGCCCCTACGGGGCTTGCTATGACTCGCGCATGGTTTCTTGCTATAAACAGGCCGCTCCTACGATAATGCCAAATGGCATGTCCATTCCATTTGTCACTATCGTAATTTGTGCCAAATGTCAATTATTTGATGACATTTATTGGTTAATTGCCATTTGGCACAAATATAGGAGCTAAAGGCGCTAGCTGAGTAGTTACATTAATTGGTAAAATCTCTTCTTGACAATAATGATTCATTGACTAAAATACATCAATGAAGGAGATTAATCTACGTGATGCCACAAAAGAAAGACGAAATAAAGGATACCGAGACCAGCCGCACAATTATTGTGCGACTATCTGTGGACACGCACAAAGCGCTGCGGATTCGCGTAGCGCGGGAAGACACTTCCATACAGAAATGGGTAGAGGCGCTCATAGAAAAGCAGTTGGGACTCTAAGGAGTGATCACATGAAGAAGATGAAAATTACGATCCACAAGGACGGTACACAAAAGATTGAAGTTCTGGGCGCGACCGGCGAGGAATGCGTAGCTTTCACAAAGCAACTCGAAAACCGACTCGGCGCTCAAGTCGGCGACCGGGAGCTCAAGCCTGAATATCAAGAAACCGAACCGGAGACAGAACGAGACCGTGAGGTGGAACGCTAATGGCAAACCCCTTTCCAGACACACTACGCACTTACATTCGGGCGGGCTATCCTATCCTCTACGTAGTAACGAGCGAGGAAGACCGCGCGATTGAACTGGTGGGACGCGCAATCTCAGAAGGCGAACCGCGGCGCAAGCTCCATATCTGGTCGGTTTCCCGCGGTCTCTGCACGACCGACTTCAAAGTGGTGGACCGAAAGACGGCCGATCCCAAGCGCGTGCTGCCGTTTCTGCTGGAACTCAACGAGCCGGGCCTGTTCATCCTGGAGGATTTTCATTCCTTTCTCGATGAGCGCACGCCGGTGGGAGCGCTGGCCATACGGCAACTCCGCGACCTCGTGGGGCCGTTCAAGGCCACCCGCAAGACGGTGGTGCTGCTCTCACCTGTACTGAAGATTCCGCCGGAACTCGAGAAAGACATTACGGTGCTCGACTTGGAGATGCCTGACGAAGAGGAATTGGCCGCCGTGCTGGGCGACACCGTCGAGCAGATGAAAGACAACCCCAGGGTGGATTTAAATCTGGAAGGAGACGCTCGCGAAAAAATCGTGAAGGCGCTCAGCGGCCTCACGCGCGCGGAGGCGGAGAACGCCCTGGCGAAGGTGATCGTCACCAACAGCCGCATTGACCCCGAAGACGTGGACCTGTTGCTCACCGAGAAAGAGCAGATCATTCGCAAATCCGGTACGCTGGAATATTATGCCGCGCCGGAGCGCTTCGGCTCGGTGGGCGGCCTGGACGCGCTGAAAAGTTGGCTGCGGGTTCGCGGGCGGGCCTTCTCCGAAGCGGCGCGACTCTTCGGGCTCCCGAACCCGCGCGGCCTGCTATTGGTGGGCGTGCCGGGTTGCGGCAAGAGTCTCACCGCCAAAGCGGTCGCCGCCGAGTGGAAGATGCCGCTGCTAAATTCGACCTCGGCAAAGTGTTCGGTGGCTTGGTGGGACAGTCGGAAGAGAACATGCGTCGCGCCGTAAAGATGGCCGAAGCGGTGGCGCCGTGCGTTTTGTGGATTGACGAAATCGAGAAAGGCCTGGCCGGCAGCCGCGGCGGAATGGGCGACAGCGGCGTTACCACCCGCGTGTTCGGCACTCTGCTGACCTGGATGGAAGAGAACAAGAAGCAGGTGTTCACCATTGCCACCGCGAATGACATCGAAGGACTGCCCCCGGAACTGCTTCGCAAAGGGCGCTTCGACGAGATCTTTTTCATTGACTTGCCGGATGCTCAGGAACGGGCCGTCATCTTTGCCATCCACCTTACCAAGCACCATCGGGACTGCCGCGAATTTGATCTGGCCAGCCACGCCGCGGTGACGGAAGGCTATTCGGGCGCCGAGTTGGAGCAGGTCGTGATCTCGGCGTTGTACGACGCCTTTGCCGAAGGCGAGCAGACGCACCTTGAGGACCGTCACTTGGCGAAGGCTATCGCCGCCTGCGTTCCTCTCTCACAATCCATGGGGGCGAAGATCACACGGTTGCGCGAAGAAGCGCGGAACAAATGGCGTTGGGCAACGGGCGCTCCCGAAGACCGCTCCAAAGCGCAGGTTGCGGACGTGGCCATGGCGGACCCGCCGCCCGTCCCGAAAAAGCCCAAACGGGTGTTTGAGGTGTGACCATGCAGGAAGGCGGTCCCTATCGAATCGGCCAGCAGTTTGGCCCGTACACGCTGGAGTCCTACCTGGGCTCTGGCGCCTTCAAGTGCGTCTACAAAGCGCGCAGCGCCGACCCGCACACCGCACAGGAATTCGTCGCGCTGGGTTTCCCGCATCAGCAGGACCCCGAGGGACTGGCGGAGTTGGACAAGGAATTCGCCGCCAACGCCCGTATGGTGCACCCCAACATTGTGCGGCTCTTCGCCCTCGTGCGCCACGAGGGCGTCTCATTCCTGGTGATGGAGTTCGTCGAAGGCATCACCCTGCGTGCCAGGCTGCGCGCCGAAGGATCGCTCACGCCCACCGAGGCGACGCGCTACGCCGGGCTGGTTTGCGAGGCCCTGGCCTACGCGCACAGCTCCAAGGTCTTACACCGTGACGTAAAACCCGAGAACATATTCCTGGCTTCCGGCAATATCCCCAAGCTCCTCGATTTCGGCGTGGCGCGGGTGTTGGAGCGCACCAGCGAGAAGGCCAGCACGCGCATCGGGACTATCGGGTACATGGCCCCGGAGCTGCTCCAGGGCGCCGCCGGAACAAACGCCGACCTTTGGGCGCTCGGCATCACGCTCTACGAAATGCTCACGGGGCGGCGTCCGTTCACCGGCGACGTCGGCGAAGTGATCAACAAGATCCTCTCCGGCCGCTACGCGAGAAGGGCGCCGACAACCGCATTATTCGCGTGCTCCGTAAGATGCTTCTGAAGGACCCCGATGCCCGCTACCAGACCGCCGAAAAGGTAGCGCGCGATCTGGAAACAGCCGCGCGTCGCGCCCGCCTGGTGGACGATGACGAGAGCCGCCTGGAGATCCTGATCCGGGCCAGCTACCCGCTGATCTGGGTTTTCTCATTTGAAGAGGATCGCGTTGTCGCCGTCGTCCGCGCCATTGCGGCCCGGCTTTCCGAAGACCGTGGCAAGCGCCGCGCCGTGTATCTCTGGAGCGCCTCCCAGGGCCTGCGTGACGATGCCGGCAAAGTGGTCGCCCAGGAATCCTTCGAGGACCCGACCGCGGCGCTCGTTCACGTCATTGAGAGCCCGGAAGATGCCATCTACATCTTCCTCGACATGCACCACCACTTCACGCCCGTAACCACGCGCCTGGTGCGGGACGCCGCGCGCGCCGTCCGCACCACCCGAAAGTCCGTGCTCTTTCTTTCCCCATTTTTTCAGGCGCCCGAAGAACTGCACAAGGAAGTGAGCCTGGCGGTCTTCCAACTTCCCGACCGCGGGCAACTGGAGCCGATGATTGAGCGAGTGGCCGATGAGTTAAAAACCGAGGGCGTTTCCGTGGATTTGTCGCAGGAGAAGATCACGCTTCTGGCCCGCGCCGCGGCGGGCCTGACACTCAATGAGGCAGAGCGGGCCTTGCAGCGAGCGGCGGTGGTAGCGAGTGGCCTCACGCCCGCGGCGGCCCGTATTTTGGTCGAGGAAAAAACGCAAATCATCCGCAAGACGGGAATTCTGGAGTACTACCACAGCTCGGAATCCTTCCGCGACGTGGGCGGACTGGAGAACCTGCTGGAGTGGTTCCAGGCCCGCGCCGCGGTCTTTTCCGGCGTTGCCCGCTACGCGGGATTGCCGCAGCCCAAGGGAGTGCTGCTGGTGGGCGTGCCGGGTTGCGGTAAGAGTCTTTCCGCCCGCGCGCTGGCCGGCGCCTGGGGCGTGCCGCTGATCCGCCTGGACGTGGGGCGCATCTTCGGCTCTTTGGTCGGCAGTTCGGAAGCCAACCTCCGCCGTGCCGTCCAGACGGCCGAGGCCGTGAGTCCCTGCGTCCTCTGGATTGATGAAGTCGAGAAGGGCTTCGCCGGCGTAGGCGGGCAAGGCGGAGGTGGCGTGGCCGACCGCGTGTTTGGCTACTTCCTCTCCTGGCTTCAGGACAAGAAGAGCCCGGTCTTCGTCGTGGCCACGGCTAATGATCCGAGCGGCATCCGCCCGGAGTTTCTCCGTCAGGGCCGCTTTGACGACATCTTCTTCGTCGGCTTGCCCGGCAAGGCGGAGCGGGAGGCCATCCTTAAGATTCATTTGTCCAAGCGCAAGCGGGACCCGATGCGTTACGACCTCGGCCGGCTGGCGGAGGCCGGTGCAACCTTCTCGGGCGCGGAACTCGAGCAGGCGGTCGTCTCCGGCCTGTTCCGGGCGTTCGAGGCCGGCCGCGAGCTGGAAACGGCGGACGTCCACGCCGCCATTCGGGAAACCTTCCCCCTGGCCAAGTCCCGCGCTAAAGAGATAGCGGCCTTGAACCAGTGGGCCGCCACCCGCGCGAAGTCCGCCAACCGTCCCGTGGAGGCGTAGCCCCGTGACCGTTTACAACAATGTCCTCATCGAGAACGAGAAGGACGGGACGCTGCTGTTGCTGATCCCGGAGGGAGAATTTCTGGCAGGAGACGGTAAATTCCCTGTCCGTCTGCCGGCCTATTATCTGGGTATGCACGCGGTGACGAACGGGCAGTACAAGAAGTTCGTGGAGGAAACCGGGCACCGGCCTCCGGACGAAGCCGATTACGGGACACCGGTGTGGAAGGGAAAGAGCTTTCCGGCAGAGAAGGCTGGCCACCCGGTAGTGTGCGTGAGTTGGGAGGACGCGCAGGTGTACTGCCAATGGGCGGGATTGCGGTTACCGACGGAACTGGAATGGGAGAAAGGGGCGCGGGGTGTGGATGGGCGGGAGTACCCGTGGGGGAATCCGTGGGACCCGAGCAAATGCCGGAACTACGAGAACAAAGGTCGGGAAGAGACGTGCGGGGTGTGGAGGTATCCGGAGGGAGTGAGTCCGTGGGGTTTGTACCAGATGTCTGGGAATGTGTGGGAATGGTGTAAGGACTGGTATGAGTTTGGAGCGTATGAGCGGTACAAGCAAGGGGATCTGAAGCCGCCGGGGAGCGGAGGCTCGCGGGTGTGGCGGGGCGGGTCGTGGCGCCGCGTCAACACCGTTTACTTCCGGTGCGCCTACCGTAGCGACAGCAGGCCGGACCACCGGTACTCCTCGGCCTATGGCTTCCGGTGCGCCAGGACTCCTTGATTACCCTTTGCTCTTTTGTCCTTTTACTCTTTTTTTCTTAGCGAGCGAAGCGAGCGTCAAACGGAAAATTTTGAACGACTGGGAGACAGGCGTGAAACGATTCGGTGGATTGTTTGAACAAATCTGCTCCTTCGAGAACTTGGTCAAGGCCGCCTATCGCGCCCGGCGCGGGAAGCGTCTGCGCCCGGACGTGGTGGCATTTCACTTCCAGCAGGAGCGGAACTTAGGGCTCTCCACAAAATAAAGTTTAACTTTTACGCCCCACTTGCCGCGGCGAAATCGTGTAGTTCCACTTGGGATTGATCTGATGCAGTCGAAGATTGAGACGTTCCATTGCTTCATCGGGAATCTTGACTCCCGCCT
>JACOSC010000049.1 GCA_016179055.1 Acidobacteriota bacterium | reverse complement strand
GTCCGGCTCTGCTTGTTTGCACGGACGATCATCACCACGGAGGGTAACTTAGCGATGACTGTGCGTTCTCAGCTAATCAGCGTAAAACAACGCTGAAGCCTTGTTTCCAGACGATCCTGGTGATTCTCGTGCAAAATTCAGATAGTAACTGCTCCGCCCATGGATGCTACTCTGTATCGGCTGGGTGCCCTAAGGCGTGGGTAGTCGAACAATTACGAAATTTGCAATCAGGAATCGCGCGGAAACCCGGAGGGTTTCCACACGTTTCACGGGCTTGTGGTTTAGGTCGTGTGCACATTCATCTCACGGTTCCGCGGGCGCTTCACCCTAGGCTTTATTCTGCCGCCTGCTCCGCCGGCTGAAGGCGCTCTATTTACTGCCTCTGTTGCTGTTGGCATACCATTTGATCTGTCGAGCAATTCCGCGCAGTATACGAACATCGCGCGCTTCCAGCTTGGCTCGCCCGAGAAACCGCCGCAAAGCAAACATGAGGCGTTCGGGGTTGTTCGGGTCTAGAAATCCAATCTCAAGCAGAGAATCTCTTAGCGCCTGGTACATGGGCTCGACCGCCGCGGCAGGCGCCAAATCTAATACGGGTTCGGGCGGCATGTCCGTGTTGATCACAAAGATCTCGTAGGCGATGACCATCACCGCTTGTGCCAGGTTAATTGACTTATAGGAAGGCGCCGTGGGGATGGTTACCAGCCATTGGCAGAGCGCAATCTCCTCATTGCTCAAACCGGTGCCTTCATTGCCGAATACGATGGCTATTTCGGCCGCTTGCGAAACGTCGACAAACTTTGCCGCCAAGGCGCGCGGCGTCAACACATGTTGTCGAACCACTCCCACCCGTCGTGTGGTTCCGACAACGATTTGGATATCGGCCAGCGCTTCGAGCAGCGTTCCGTACACGTTGGCATTCATCAGCACGTCCTGGGCATCACACGCCATTTTCAAAGCCTCTGCGCTGTGCAGGTCCGCCTGCGGGGCGGCCACGCGCAGCCGGGCCAATCCCATGTTTCGCATGGCCCGCGCCAGCGAGCCTATGTTGCCGTCATATTGCGGTCGGCTGACCACGATAGAAATATGCTCTAGATTAATCTTAGGCATGGCGCTGATTCTATCGGGCGCGGCGCCTGCGGAGCTCGTCGCCGGCCCTCTTCTTGAGGATTGGCTTTTTAAAACGGATGTGACTTCGTCACGATAGACCATCCCAACGGGCATCCGCGGACCCGTGCCACTGGGCCACAGACAGTCGACCGGGAAAAGTGGCCTCGTCAGACATTGAACCGGAACAAGATTACGTCGCCTTCCTGCACGATGTACTCTTTTCCCTCCAGACGGAGCAGACCCTTATCGCGGCAGGCGGCCGTTGTGCGAAGCGTGATGAGATCGTTATATTTCACGACCTCAGCCCGTATGAAGCCACGCTCGAAATCGGAGTGAATGGCGGCGGCGGCCTTGGGCGCCGTGGAATTGCGCTTGACGCTCCAAGCCCGCACTTCCGGCTCTCCGGCGGTAAGGAAGGTCATGAGATTCAACAAGCGGTAGGTCTCCGTGATGAGGCGGTCAATCGCCGTCTCCTGGAAACCTAACTCTTTGAGAAAAGCCTCACTTTCGTCCGGCGGCAACTCGGCTAGTTCGCGTTCAATCCTGGCGGAAAGGCCGACCATCGTGGTGTTCGGCATGCCCTCGAATTTCCGAAGACCGCACTCTTCGGCCAGATTACGCATCTTGCTGATTTCATTTTCGCCGAGGTTGACTGCGTAAAGGACGGGCTTGGCCGACAGAAACGTAAAACCCTTTACCCGCCGCTCTTCATCTTCGGAAAGCTTCAGTGTGCGAAGCGGCTGCTCGGTTTCCAACGCCGCCTTTAAGCGTTTGAGCAACTCGTATTCAATCTCATAGTCTTTGCTCTTTACTTTCCTAAGATCTTTGACGAGCCTTTCGAGGCGTTTTTCGATTACCGCCAAGTCGGATAAAATCAGCTCAAACTCAAGGGTCTCGATATCTTTGCGCGGATCGATAGCGCCACTCTCGTGCGGAATCGTATCGTTTTTGAAGTCGCGCACAACATGGACCAGCATATCCACCGTGCGCACCGCATTAAGGTAGGCGCTCTCTTTAGCCGCCTCTCCTTTAGCGATGCCGGCGACGTCGACGTATTCAATAACGGCCGGCGTGATTTTTTTGGGCGAATAAATTTTGGCGAGCTCGTACAACCGCGGATCGGGCACCGTCGCGATTCCCACATTAGGCGTCGTTGAATACTTTAACGGATCAACGTGGGTTTTGGTCAGTAGACTAAAGATAGTGGTCTTCCCGACGCGCGGGAGGCCAATAATTCCGGCTTTCAATAGGGTAATCTCCTAATAAATCAACCCCGACGAAGGTCACGGTGAGCAGATCGTGAACCCGCGCCGAGCCCAACATGTGTAGTCATGGCCCTGAAAACAGAACCGGGAGCGGTAGCGACCGGGTCTATGTGCCATACGGCGCTTACCCGGTCGCTACCGCTCCCGGTTCTGTTTCACACATGAGAATTGGGTCGGGATCAACGTGCCCATACGAACACCCGCCCAGCAACCGCCTAGAATATATATTTTATCGCAACCTGCAACTGGAACGGCGATCCGGGGCCAATCGCACCCCGGCTCAAGCGGAGAGAGCGCTCTGTAATCGTGCCGGTGAGTGGATCCGGCAGCGGCGTTCGCAATTCGCGATTGCGAAATTGCGTAACCCGGAAGTCGGGATCAATAATGGGCGTCTGGCCGGAACCCCAGCGGCTGCCCGCAGCGCCGGCGCTTTCGTTAGCACTGGACGAATAAAAATAATTCTTGCGATTCCACAGGTTGAAGCACTCAAAGATGATATCAAAGCGATGTCTCTCCATCATCTTAACGGCCTGAGTGACGCGAAGATCTTGATTGAAAGAGTTGGGCTGGCGGAACATGCTGCGCAGGAGAGGAACGCCGTTAATGATCGGCCGGTCGGTATTTTGGCCATCCCGATTAACATCACTGCCCACGAAGGCGCTGAAAGGCGCTCCCGACTCATAACGGAAGATCGTGCCCAGTTGAATATTATATCGTGAAGTCCTATAGGGGAGATCGTATACGCCGCTACCGACCCAACGATGCCGTATATCGTTGCGGCTCCAACGATACTCACGGTGCAAATTGTTCACATCCTCGTAGGTGATGCCGGCGAAGTTGCGCTCGTTGGAATCGTCGTCACGATTATAGGCCAAGGTGTACGAAGTGAGGAAGGAAAGCCCTTTGACTTGGCGTCCCTTAATTAGGACGGTTAAACTGTCGTAGTTGGAACGGGCCGAATTCTCTTGTTGTCTCAAGAACCTGTAATTGGGATTGGGCCGTGGATTCGTATACATATTGCGTCCGCCCGGTCCAACCGTGGGGGGACCCAAGTTGACGTCCCGAATACGCTCCAGCCAAACCGTGTTCACGTGCACGTACTCAAGGCTGGCTACCATATTCTTGGTGACCTCATGCTCTAAGGCTGCCGTGTATTGAAGGGCTCTCGGATTGCGGAAATCGTCGGAGAAGAAAGCGGCATCCGGCCTCGGCAATTGGCTAGGGTCAAAACCGGGGACCGCCGTAAAATAAGTAGAGCCGGCCGCGCGTGAAGTGTCCGGCACGAAGGGAAATACAAATTCCGGATGAGCCGTTCGGGCTTGGCGGATCAGGGGGGCGTCTAAGGTAAAGCCAACGCCTACATCCGCACTGCCATTGGAATTGAAGGCCTGGTTGAGGAGGAGCAGTGGGGTACGGGAATTGAACAGGCCACCGCCGATGCGGAGCACGGTGCGACCGGTACGCGTGGGATCCCAGGTAAGACCGAAACGTGGCTGCCACATTTTCTTGTCGCTATGAATTTTTGCCGTCTGCGGTAACTGGGGGTTAGGATTGATGGGTTGGGGAAGAATGGCGGCTTCATAGCGCAAGCCGAGATTCAACGTGAGGTTCGGGTAAAGCTTGATCGTGTCTTGTGCGAACATCGCGTTTTCGTAAACGCTAGCCACAAAGTTGCCCGGCCCGAAGAAGATACGGAATTCATCCGCGGCGTTGGCCGCCGGATTGTTCAGATTGGCCAGGAAATTGGAAACCGTGTTGAAAATATAAACGCCGCGCCAGTTGCCCCGGAAGATTTGGTCGACGTGGGACCGGTTAAAATCATAACCGAATTTCCAGCTATGGCGTCCGCGAATAACGGACACGTTATCGGCGAATTGCAGACGAGAATCATTCTGCAGGATCGGCAGAAAGGAGACTCCGCCCATCGTGCAGCAGCCTCTAACTTGAACCTCGGGCCCGACCTTATTGATGAAGTCGAAACCTTCCCCATTGTTGCGGCGGGGCCGATCTTCAAACGAGTATTGCCAACGAAATTCGTTGAGCAGGGTAGGACTGAAAACGCTGTTCAAGTTAGTTACGACGGTGTGCGTGCGGTCGCCTTCGAAGCCGTTGCTACTCACGGTGCGATCGGTGCTTCCCGTGGTGGTGCCGTTCTCTGCCTGATTGCGGCTGTAATTGTAGCGACCGGACAACGAGTGTTTGTTGGTCAACTGATGATCAAGCTTGATCAAATAAGTGTTGATATCGTTCGTTGACTTAAAAGTTCCTTGCTGACCGGTCACGCTGTCGGGTAGGGTGCCAGGGTTTGAAAAGCGGACGACTAAGTCCTGGGTTTGTTTTTGTTGATCGTAGACCGTAAAAAAGAAAGTTTTGTCTTTTACGAGTGGCCCGCCCACACTGCCGCCGAATTGATGGCGGTTGGGGGATACTTTATCGCCAAATAAATTATGGGCCGCCGACCCCTTGGCTCGCAAGTAGTAGAAGGCGCCGCCGTGGAAGTCGTTGGTTCCAGACTTGGTGATCACGTTGACCACCCCGGCCGTCGATCGGCCAAACTCCGAATTAAAATTGCCGCGGATGACCTGGAACTCGCGGACGGCCTCCTGGCTCACCACGTAGGCGTCGTTAGTTCGCTCGCCGCCGCGTTGGCCGCCGAAGAACGGCTGGTTAAAATCGGCGCCGTCAATATTGATGTTGCTGTTAATGCCGCGTGAGCCGGAGAACGTTAACTGGCCGCGCTCCCTATCTTGGGACACTCCCGGCGTCAGAAACGCCAGGTCGGTGAAGCGCCGGCCGTTCAGAGGCAAGTTCTGCACCTCGCGAGTGTCGACCAGCGTGCTCGTCTCAGATTTTTCCGTTTCAATAATAGGCGCCGCGCCGGTTACGGTAATCGTCTCAGCCGTGCCGACGACTTTCATCTTAAGATCAATCACCAACGTCTGTCCCAGAGCCAAAGTGACGCCGGATCGCTTAACGGTGGCGAACCCGGGGAGATCGGCGGTGACCTCATAGTCTCCGACCGGCAACAATGGGGCATTGAAACGGCCGACACTGTCGGTTGTCAAGCGGCGCTCGAGGCCGGTCCCGGCGTTCCGAAGCGTTACGCCGGCTCCGGGCAAAACGCCGCCGCCTTCATCGGTGATGGTTCCGGAGATAGCCCCCGTGGTCATTTGCGATTGCGCCAGCAGCCCCGCTGACACCAGGGCGCATAACGCTCCGAGTAACAACATTCGACCACAATAGCGTACTAGGTATTGCATATAGTTCTCCCGTGAAAGTAGCTTTCAGCGGTAAGCTGTCAGCTATCGGCCAAAAGAATTAAGAAGTCCAACCTGTTCGAGCGTATCCAACGGTTCGAGCGGTTAAACGGTGCAAGCAGTTTTACCGGCTTAAACAGTTTTAAATTTCAAATTTAGGGTCCGCGATTTTTCATCACCAAGGGTACGCCATTTTCTGCATGGGCCACCCACCCCTCTGAGTAAAGCCGGCATACACGGTTAAACGGGCGCGGGGAATCAAAACGCACCCTTGGGCACGAGGGCTTGGATTGTGCCCATGGCGCTAGCCCCGGTTAAAAAACAAACTTTACGGCCAACTGAAAGATGCGCGGATCAAAGGTATCCCGCGCCGTGGCAAAGTTGCTTTGCCCCCTTAGCGTCGCCTCCCGCCGTCCATCAGAGAACTGCCGAAAGGAGACCAAGGAGAATTTGGTGGTATTAACCGAAGAAAAATTCGTGCGATTGAACAGGTTAAACGCTTCCGCAATGAACTGCACGCGGAGCCGCTCATACAAGGGCACCTGCCAGGTTATCCGGGGATCCCACGTGATTGTCTTGGGAGTCGTGTAGATATTTCGTCCTTCTTGCGGCGCCCGATCACTGAAGCGATTGCCGTCATTATTCAGATCAGCGCCCACCATTCCCGCGAATGGACGGCCGGATTGCGCCGTGAAGATCCAGGCCAGCGACCATCCGCCGAGCAGCGTCCGCGCCACGGGATGGGATAGCCCCTGCGCGTACTTTAGATCCCATATGCCGCTTAAAACAAAGCGGTGACGCTGATCGGTCACGCCCAGGCTGCGATCCAAATTGGGCCGCGTGGGGTGCTGCACGATTTTCGCGTCGTCGCCGGGGTTGCCGACAACCACTGAAGTGGCGTCGGGCGCATCATCGATCACCTTCGACAGCGTATAAGACGCCAGGAACTGGTAATTATGTGAGAAGCGCCGGTTAAGTTGCAGCGCCCATCCATGATAGACGGAGTTGGCGTTGCTGGTGAACCGGCTCAGCCGCAGGAAATGATCGTAAGGTCTAGCGCCGAAGCTCAAGAAGGAAAGGGAGCCGCTGCCCTCAATGTCGGCTCTGGACGCCACGGGTGCCGATAAATTAATGTCCTGCGTACGGGTAAGGTGCGTTCCTTTTACAAAGAGATAGGACGACGACAACGACATGTCACGGCCCAATCCGATTTCCATGCCCAGGCTGCCTTGCTGAACGTAGGCGTTGCGGAAATCAGGATCGAAGAAGTAGAGACTCGGCGTAGCGGCACTGCCCCGTCCGGGCAGGCTGCTAAATCGATTCGGATAGGTGGGCATGTCGGGTCCGGTAAATGTGAGGTTGACAACATTGACGCCGTTTTGGGAGTGCGCCTGCGCCAGCATGATGGCCGGCGTCCGGGCATAGAAAATACCGTAACCCCCTCGCACCACCAAGCGGTCCGACGTCAGCGGGCGCCAGGCAAATCCGAAACGCGGGCCAAAATTGTTCTTATCCCTGGTCACCTGATCGGTCCGTATGCCGGCAGCCGCTAACTGTGGATCTGAATTGCGCGCTGGAGGTTGGGCAAGAATTTGCACATCATAACGCAAGCCCAAGCTTAGAGTGAGCCGCGGGGTTACACGGAAATCGTCGTTGACGAACCATGCGATGTCGGCGCTGTTGGGAAAAGTCAAAGGCCCAGTAGTATTGGGGCCAGCGAAGGCTTGGATAAAGCTGCTGGGCGAGCCGGCGATAAAATTATCAACGCTGGTAAAGGTGTAAGAGCCGCCGAAGAGTCCGGGGAAGAAGTTCTTAATTCTATCGATGTTGGTATCGGCGCCGAATTTCCAGGTGTGGCGGCTGCGCTGTATGGAGACATTGTCGACGAATTGGAACCGGCGCAGACGGGTTTCGCGAGGGCTGAAATTATTGCGGCCGATGACAAGCACGGTCTGGCCACTTTGCAGTATGGTGGCCTCGGGCGAATCCGAATTGGCCTTGCCGGGCTCCTCATCACGGCCCACTTGAAACCGAAATTCGTTGAGCACCCGCGCAGTCACCGTGGAATTGAGCGCCAGGGTCAGCGTATCGGTTTTCACAAGGCTATTGCCAGTATGTTCGAGCGCGCTGGTCTGCCCCGAATTCTCCAAGTTAGTTCCGGTGAACCCTTGATGGTTAAAGCGACCGGTCAGGCGATGGCGTTCGTGGGCTTGCCAGTCAACTTTCACCAGATATACATCTTGATCGAAGGTGCGGTTGTAGTTGCCGGCTCGCGTGCGCAACGACTCGGGAAGATTTTGCACGAGTAGGCCGGCGCCCGGGCTGATGACTTGTGGGTTATTATTGCGCTGTCCATCGTAGTCGAAGAAAAAAAACAATTTGTTTTTGACAAGGGGCCCGCCCACATTGCCGCCGAACTGGTTAAAATGGTAAGGCGACTTACGCGCGCCGTTTTTGTTGTTGAGCCACGTATTGGCATTGAGCGCGCGGTCGCGATAAAACTCAAACGCCGATCCATGAAACTCGTTCGTGCCGGACTTGGTCACGACGTTGATCACGGCGCCGCCTGCCCGCCCAAACTCTGGAGAGTAGCTGTTAGTGTTGACCTGGAATTCCTGAACGGCGTCCTGACTGAACTGGTAGGGCGCGCGGCCTGATCCGGTGCGTCCCAGCGCTTGACCAAAAAATGTATTATTATTGTCTGCGCCATCAATTTGAACACTGTTCAATGTCCCCCGTAGCCCGCCAAAACTTATATCGCCACCCCGGGGATCGCGCGCCACTCCTGGAGTCAATAAGACAAAGTCCAAGAAGTTCCGTCCATTGACGGGCAGGTTGGCGACGGCTCTGTCGTCAACGGTTGTGCTGACTTGGGTGCGACTGGCCTCCACAATCGGGGCCTGTTCGGTGACGGTTACTTCAGTGGTGGCTCCAGACACGGCCAACCTTAAATCAACCGTCAATAGCTGGCCGATGGTCAGCCGTATATCGGTACGCTTAGCCGTGGCAAAGCCCGGCATCGCCGCGTTCACTTCATAAGCGCCCACCGGAAGAAGGGCGGCGCTGTAATAGCCCTTTTCGTCGGACACGAGCGACCGCGTGAGCCCGGTACGAACATTCTTGATGACAACGGCAGCGCCCGGCAATATACCACCAGTTTGGTCCGCTATCGTTCCTTCAATGACAGCGGTCGACGCTTGAGACTGCGCCAAAGCCGGAATCGATCCAACCATCGCTAAAATCAGTACGGTTCCCACAGAGACCATCATGAGCATGAATCGATCGGCCGCAGGTTTCCTGGCCATGTCTGCATTACCTCCCAATTGTAGTTCTTAAACTTGCGTACAAGAAACGAGCCTGAGCAGCCTTAAAGAAATAATATATTACCGAGTGTTGTAACGGATTGCAATGGTTTGAAACAGGAATTCCCGCTCAAGTTTGCAGTCGCGGGGCGGTAGGGCAGCTACCCACACGCTATCGACACGGCCACTCGCCCCCCCCAGCGGCCCGTGGAATGGAAAGTATTGGGGGGGTGAACGGAGCCTAGTGTCTTTGCGG
>JACOSC010000177.1 GCA_016179055.1 Acidobacteriota bacterium | reverse complement strand
GGACTGAATTTTCTAGAGGGCCGGTAGAACGCCATGATCGGCGGAATCAATCGTCGCTGACGCGACGGGGCTTGTGGCGGGGCCATGGGACCCGTGCCCTAAAGGGCACGGCTAAAGTCATTACCCCAGGCCGCTACGCGGCCGGTTCATAGTTTAACCTGTTTGGTTCCGGCTCGACCGGGTTAGGAGCTGAGGATCTCCTCCACTTCCGCCCTGTCCACATCCATGATGTATTGAATGCCGCTGATCTTGGCGGCCTCGCCCGTGAGGGCCGCTATGTCATTACGCGTAATATATTCCGTAGCGAACTTGCGGCTGCCGGCCATGAGTTGGCGCAGGCCCTGCGCAAGCCTCTCGTAATAGGTATAGAGACCGAGAGCGCCCGCCGGGATCGTCTCAAATACTTCGTCGCCTAATTCATGGCGAAGCGCCGCCGCGGTAACGAAAATCTCGTCCCGCGAGCGGCCGAAGCGCTCAACGTAGACGGGCAGGTGGTTCTCTTCGATCGCCCGGCCGAGCGTCTTCCCGACCATGGCCGCGGCGAGCGGACTGCGGGCCATGCCGACGAGCTTCACGAAGGGCGCCCCCATGGCGAGCCCCTTGAAGATTTGATCCTCGAACGTGAAACCGCCGGCCACCGCCAACGAGGGCACATACTTCCCTTCTTGCGAGAGTCGCTGCGCGTACTGGTAAAGCAGCGAATGCAGCTCCACCGGCGGCACGCCCCATTCGTTCATCATGCGCCACGGGCTCATGCCGGTGCCGCCCCCGGCGCCGTCCACGGTGAGAAGATCCAGGCGGTACCGGGAGGCAAAAACGATGGCTCGCGCCAGGTCCGCCGGTCGATAAGCGCCGGTCTTGAGAAAAATATATTTGGCGCCGGCCTTGCGCAATTCTTCGATCCTTTGGGCGAACGCCTCCTCGCTTACCATGCCGACGCGCGAATGGCGTTCGAACTCCTTAAAGGCGCCGCGCTCGAAGGCTTTGATCACGAACGTATCCGTCGGGTCGGGAAGCACGATGTAACCGCGTTTGTACAAAAGCTGGGCTTTCTCCAGCGCGTTGATCTTGACTTCACCGCCGATGTTCTTGGCGCCCTGCCCCCACTTCAGTTCAACACATTCCACTCCGAGTTTTTCAATGGCGTATTCATGCACGCCCAGCCGCGTATCCTCGAGGTTGGCCTGAACAACGATAGCCCCGTAGCCGTCACGCTGGTAATCCTTGTAGAGTTGCACGCGGCGCTTGAGGTCCACTGTATCGACCACACGCCCATTCTTGATCACCGATTGGGGATCCATGCCGGCGACGTTCTCGCCGATCGTCAAGCCGGCGCCGGCGAGCGCCGAGCCAATGGCCAGTCCTTCCCAGTTGTTCTTGGCGATGTTGGTCGAGCCGAGACCGGGGATAATCCAGGGATAACGGAATTTCAATTTTCGATCATGGCCGAATTCGACGGTCAGCTTGACCGCTGGAAAAATAGCTTTATCACTGTCTGCCTCAATGCCCAGCGCACCCACCGCCGTGCCCATGATATTGAAATGGGAGTAGTCTACGGGGTAGCTTTTCTCGGCCGCCGTCGTGATCACCCCAAAAGGCTGCGGATAGATGACCTCGTGACCGCGGTAGGCGGACTTCCCGATTTCGCACATGCCGATACAGCCATCCACACACGTTACACACATACCGGAAGCGGGCACAACCGAATCTGCCGTACGATTCTTCGTGAGAGTAGCTGCCGAGGAGTTAACTTTTGAAAGTGACATAATTCCTGACCTCCATTGGGCATCTCAATGCTTATTGATTTCACAAGCTACACAGGGCGACATGTAGCACATCATGTCGTCAAACTGTTTTTTCTCGAGACAAGGCGGGCTTAGGTTCGCGCACCCGCCACAGATGGCCTTTTCCGGCTCGGTATAGGTGCAGCGGAGCTGGCAGGCCGGGCAGACGTACATGCACCCGCCGCACAAACGGCAGGTTTCGGCTGGCGTGTCGAACGGCGTGCCAATGCTTCGCCGGTCGCCCCGTCCGCGAAAGCCAATGGCGCCGGCCATCATTTGCTCGGCGCACATGCGCGCACACAGCCCGCAAAGAAAGCAGTTTTCATATTCTTGCCGGAAGCGTTGCCGGCGCACCTCGTGTGCAGCAGCCAAGTCCTGCACGGTCTTCGACTGTGGACAGGAGGCCAGCAAGAGTTCCAAAATCATTCGGCGAGCGCGAAGTACGCGCGACGAAGCCGTGCGCACCTTGAGTCCGTTCTCCGCCGTGTAGGTGCAGGCGGAGACCAATTTGGCCTTGGCGCCTTCGCCGATCTCCACCACGCAGAGCCGGCAGGCGCCGTAAGGCGTAAGCCCGTCCATATGGCAAAGCGTCGGAATGGGGAAGCCGAGGCCGCGCGCGGCTTCGAGCAGCGTCGCGCCTTCGTCTACCGATACGGGAAGGCCGTTGATGGTTAGCGTGATCATGCCGTTTCTTCCTTGGTCAAACCACTGTGTGGAACCAGTATGATGGCGTCGCCGGCGATGGCTTCGAGGTTGCAGACTTCGTAGCACGCGCGGCACTTAAGGCACTTGGACATATCGAGGCTGTGTGGTTTTTTTCTCTGACCCGATAGCGCGCCGCTCGGACATACTTTCACGCAGAGCCCGCAACCGGTGCATTTCTCGGCAACGACGCGATAGCTAAACAGGTCACGGCACACGGTCGCCGGGCAGAATTTTTTCGTCACGTGCGTCAGGTACTCATCGCGGAAGTAGCGCAGCGTAGTGAGGACCGGGTTGGCGGCGGTTTGTCCTAGGCCGCACATCGAAGTGTCTTTAACGATGAGCGCCAATTCCTCCAAAAGGTCCAAGTGCGCGACTGTTCCTTTTCCGACTGAGATGTCATCCAACATTTCCCACATACGCTGTGTGCCTTTGCGACAGGTAAAACACTTGCCGCACGACTCATCCATGAGAAATTTCATGAAGTACTTGGCGACGTCCACCATACAGGTGTTCTCGTCCATTACGATCATGCCGCCTGACCCCATGATCGATCCCACTTTAGCGAGGCTTTCGTAATCTATGGAAAGATCAAACATCGAGCTTGGTATACAGCCGCCGCTGGGTCCGCCGGTCTGCACGGCTTTGATCTTCGCGCGTCCGGACGGACCGCCGCCGATGTCGTAGACGATCTGCCCGATCGTGATGCCCATCGGCACCTCAACCAGACCGGTGTTCTTCACTTTGCCGACTAGGCTGAAGATCTTGGTTCCGGTATTTTTTGGCGTGCCGACTTTAGCGAACTCCTGGGAGCCTTGCTCGATGATAATCGGGATGTTCGCCCAGGTCTCGACGTTGTTGATGGCCGTTGGCTTGCCTTCAATGCCGCTTTCAACCGGAAAGGGCGGCCGCTGGCGAGGCTCCCCTCGTTTCCCTTCGACTGACCTGATCAGCGCCGTTTCTTCTCCGCACACAAACGCGCCGGCGCCTTTCACGAGTTGTATGTCAAAAGAGAACCCGGTTCCTAAAATATCCTTGCCCAGCAGACCGATATCACGCGCTTGACGCAGCGCGATGACGAGATGCTTAATGGCCAGCGGATACTCGCTGCGGACATAAACCACACCCTCCGTCGCGCCGGTAGCGAACGCGCCGATCAACAGGCCCTCGATGATGCTATGCGGGTTACCCTCGAGAACACTGCGGTCCATGTACGCGCCGGGATCGCCCTCGTCCCCGTTGCACACGAGAAACTTGCCGCGTCCATTGGGCTGGTTGGCCAACAACTCCCATTTTATGCCGGTCGGAAATCCGGCGCCGCCGCGGCCGCGCAGCCCGGATGTTTTGACTTCCTCAACCACCCAGTGAGGATTGCCTTTAATAAGCACCTTGACGAGCGACGAATAGCCCCCGTTCTCAACGTAGTTAAAGATGCGAATCGGATCGACCTTTTCATTGCGGAAAAGGATAGTGCGCGCTTGGCTGCGGAAGAACGAAATATCGCGCTGCCTTTCCACGCGTTTACGCGTCTGCGGATCTTTCCAGAGCAGATCCTCGATCACCCGTCCTTCGGCCACCGCCGCGACGATACGGGGCATCTCCTTGCTGGCCAGCTTCGGATAAAAAGTCCCGTAGGGCTCAATGAGCACCGACGGCTCCGCCTGGCAAAATCCATGACAGCCGGTAATGCGCAGATGGATCTTGTCCGTCAGCTTCCGGGCGAGCAGTTCCCGTTTCGATAGGCGTATGAGGTCATTGGCGCCGCTCGCCTGCCCGCAGGTGCCTGCCGGGATAACGATCACAGGAATGCTGGGATCCCGATCCGCTAGTATGCGATCTTGCAGGGCTTTGAATTCCTGCAAGAATCCATGCGTGAGTTCGAACAAGCCCCGTAGGGGCGGCCTGTGTAAGGTTGATTTCGTCGACGAACGCGTCCGGACAGGTCGCTCCTACGGAGCTTTAGGACCTACCATAGGAATCGCTACTATAAACAGGCCGCTCCTACGGAGCTGAGACGCATTGCCTGAGTAGTTACTCATCCGGCTCCCTTACCGCTCAGAATTGGATTCCGCTTAAATCCAGCAGATGGCCCTTGCAGCCGCGGCGCGAACAGATTTGTACGATGCCGCCCCCGCGAACTATCATGGGCACCATCGGCGCCGCACACTCCGGGCAACTCAACGCCCCACTCAATTCCGCATGGCAATGCGGGCAGAAAAAATTCACCACCGTGTCCAAAGGAATTTCGTACTCGGATTCGAGGTTGAAGCTGCCGTAGAGACTAGACAAGCGGAGCCAGCCGTGCTCGCGGCCGAAAGAAAGGGTGGCGCGGATCGACGGGTAGCCGTCCACCAGATGGCCGGTGTCCATCAGACCGTGGTTGCAGCGCGGGCAACTGACCTCGACGGGAAATATGCGCTGGTCACTCTTGATCTCAACCCTATCCAACCCGGCCCTGGCCTGATCCACGATTTCCTTAACCTTGACCGGGCTGACGTTGGAGAAATAATGACCGTCCACCACCACAATCGGCCCCAGCGCGCAGGCCCCGAGGCAGTTCACCGTCTCGAGCGTGAATTCAAGATCAGCCGTCGTTTCTCCGGCGCGGCTGCCCAGCACACGGCCAAACTCTTCGGCGATGATCGGCCCGCCCCGAACGTGGCACGCCGTGCCCAGGCAGACCGAGCAAAGATGCTTGCCGCGCGGCTTCAATCGGAAGGCGCGATAGAAGGTCGCCACTCCGTATATGTCAACTAATGTTCTCCCGGTCTGGCCAGCCACGATCTTCAAAGCATCGGCGGGAAGATAACCGTATCGGGATTGAATGTCTTGCAGTATGGCAATGAGGGCGCCTCGCGCACCGCTGTGCTTCTCAACGATAGCCGAAACGTTTTCCGTACTCATATTCTGATATCCGGGCAGATGCCGCGCGCGGAACGCTTCTCATCGATCTAAGGCGGAGCCGCATTAGGCATTTTTCTTCAATGATTGGAAATTCAATGTCCCCTTTGATTAGAAATTTATCAGACTCGGGGCTGAAAAACAACCCCCCGAAAGGTGGGACAGGCATCTTGCCTGGCCGCACAGGCGGGACGCCTGTGCCACTTTTCCAAAAACATTTTCTTGAAAGATATAGTGCGCACGCGCGATCCCGCCGAGGTACACTCAGACCCGTTGTTAGCTCTCCGGTTTTAGGTATCCGGTACGATTTTTGGTGCTGAAGACGATGGGGTCGTAGAGTGCGGTGTAGGTATTGGCCATTATTTCTATCTCGTGGCTGCGGTTCAATCGTCCCGACAGCGTCGGGACGTAAGGAATTTCCGCCGCCTGATCTGCCGTGCCTTGAAAGGCACGGCTACAGTCATTAGGCCGCTACGCGGCCGGTTTAACCATGCCTCGGTTTAGCGCAAAAGTTTGGGTAATGACCAGCCCTAACTCGGACGAGCCCGAACCAAACAAGTAAAATTCAAAAAGTTGAGAGCGCTGGAAAACCGTCAAATACCCGCATGAATAAAGCGTGAAAGGCTACCTACAATAAATATTTTGCCCGTTTCAGCGCAATTTCATCTTGTCAGCTATTAAACAACGCTTTCTGTTATATGATATAAGATTATTCGCGATTGTTCAGGGGGTTGGCACTGATACAGAACCGGGAGCGGTAGCGACCTGGTGGCGAGACGGGTAAGCCGGGGTAAGACATACCCGGTCTCTACCGCTGCCGGTATGGTTTAGTCGGAGTCATTTTCTGAGGAGTTGGTCATGCCCCTGCGTGGGGCACCACGACGGATGAAAAACAGAACCGCCTGCAGTAGCGACCGGGTGGCGAGACGGGTAGACCGGGGTGAGACTTACCCGGTCGCTACCGCTCCCGGTTCTGTTTCGCGGAGTTAGTTTCAGAGGAGTCGTTCATGCCCTTGGGTGTGGCACCGCGAACAATGAAAATCAGAACGACGCCCTGGGAACGCCCCGACTACCGTCGGGGCAAGGGTGGGCGCAGTCCGCAACGGGAATCGCCCCGACGGTAGTCGGGACGCTCCCAGGTATTTTCAGGAGAGTCCAAATGAAAGCAAAGCGCACTATTAGGATTGGACCTTACGTTTCTCTCACCATTGAGGATTTGCTGAGCGTAGCTGGTCCCGTGGAGGATGACGATTACGCCCTTGTTGAATTTGATTTTGCGCGAGACGCCGGACCGCTTGACGCCAGCCGGGCCTGGGTTGAAACGGTTACGGAGGGCCTTTCGCAAGGGCGCCCGCAAGTGGTCTATGGCGTGAACACCGGGTTTGGCGGCAACAAGCATACGATCATCTCGAAGGAAAACCTGCGCGCCCTGCAAAGAAAATTAATTCTCAGCACGGCGTGCGGAGTGGGCCGACCGCTGGCTATCGACGTCGTGCGGGCGGCCATGCTCTTACGCGCGCAATCCTTGGCGCAAGGCTACTCGGGAATACGTCGGGTGGTTCTGGAGACACTGATTAACATGCTTAACCGCGGCGTTCACCCGATCATTCCCGAGCAGGGTTCCGTCGGCGCCAGCGGGGATTTGGCGCCCTTGGCTCATATGACCTTGGTTATGACGAAGGACCCCGCCGATGGCGATGAACGGAACAGCGGCTGGGCTTATTATGGCGCAGAGGGCCATTTCACCGGCGACGAAGCTATGCGGCGAGCCGGCATTCCGCGTATCGTGCTGGAAGCCAAGGAAGGCCTTGCCCTCATCAACGGCGTGCAATTTATTACGGCGCTGGGCGCTCTGACACTGGCCGCCGCCGAGCGCCTATTGCAGGCCGCACAAGTCGCCGCCGCCATGACGATGGAAGCTCTGCGTGGCACGATGGACGCTTTCCATCCGGTCTTACACTCCGTACGTAAGCATATCGGCCAAAGAATCGTGGCCGGCAATATTGCCAAGTTGGTTGAGGGCAGTGAACTGGTTTTCCTTTACGAGCGTGACGCCGGCGCGCATGCCGAGTGGCTCGCCTGCAGGGCCACGGGGCCGCACCCGTCGCCGGCGGCGGAGCGCTTCCCCAAAGAGACGGTGCAAGATGTGTATTCCGTGCGCTGCGCCCCGCAGGTTCTGGGCGCCAACCTGGATTTGTTGGCCTTTGCGCGGACTGTCTTGGAAGACGAGATGAACAGCGCCACGGATAATCCACTCATCTTCGTGGATCTTCCTCGCGATAACAAGGCGATTTCCGGCGGGAATTTTCACGGCGCTCCCGTGGCTTCGGTCGCTGACTATCTCAAGATCGCGCTTTGCCAGTTGGGCGCTATTTCCGAGCGCCGCACGGCGATCCTGGTGGATAAGCACCATAATAACGGGCTGCCCGGTTTTTTGGTCCGTGGCGAAGAATACGGGTTGGACTGCGGGTTTATGATTCCCCAATATGTTGCGGCGGCGCTGGTCTCCGAGAACAAAGTGCTGGCGCACCCGGCCAGCGTCGATTCGATTCCCACTAGCGCCGACGCCGAGGACCATGTCAGCATGGGAATGCACGGCGCCCGGCAGGCGCGGCAGATTCTTCAAAATGTGGAACGCGTGGTAGCCATTGAGTTGTTCTGCGCCGCGCAAGGCTTGGAATTTCGCCGACGCGAACATACGGAATTGAGGCTGGGCGGCGGCACGCAGGCCGCTTTGCGCTATTTGCGCGAGCGCATACCCTTCCTCGAGAGGGATCGCACCATGAGCGGCGACCTTGAAGCCATCACCGAAGAAATACGGAGTGGGCGTCTGGTTCACGCGGTTGAGCAGACAACCGGCCCGCTGGCGCGCCGGCCTGGATAATTCATACCTTGCTCAGGTGCTTTTCAGAAAAAAATTGTAACTGTTCAGCCGCGCCTTCGACCAAGCCGGAGGCTTGATAGCTATTAGCCGGTGGTTGAGCGTAGCGATACCACCGGTCAACGAACGAAAAACGGAGGCACCCGGGAGGGGTGCAAGCAAGGGCCAGACGACTCGTACTGGCACCCCGCCGGGGTGCGCCGGTTTTCATGACGTGCGTTCCGGTGGTGTCGCTTCGCTCAACCACCTGCTAATAGCTGGAAACCCTCCGGGTTTCCGCGCGATTCCTGATTTCAAATTTCGTAAATGTTCAACCAGCCACGCATTAAGCTACCCAACTGATGCGGAACCGCCGCCATGGGCTGAGCAGTTACAAAAAATTAAACTAACTGTTCAACCACCGACGCCTTAGGGCACCCAGTCGATACAGAACCGGGAGCGGTAGCGACCGGGTATTTCTCGCCCCGGCTTACTCGTCTCGGCCACCCGCCCGCTACCGCTCCCGGTTATGAATCAGTGCAGACGCCCTGAACCGTTACAAATTAAATATGATTGCCCTAGTCCTGCCGCGATCTTGACTAACCGGTTTTGGTATGATAGCGTTATTTGGCTAATCGCCGTGTTCTTCATTCATTGGGAGGTCAGAATGTCATTTGAAGCACTGGGTATGGTAGAGACGAAGGGGTTCATCGGAGCCGTAGAAGCCGCCGATGCCATGGTTAAGGCGGCCAATGTCGTATTAGTGGGGAAGGAATATATTGGCGCTGGGTACGTCACGGTTATGGTGCGTGGGGATGTGGGAGCGGTCAAAGCCGCCACGGATGCCGGCGCCGCTGCCGCCCGTCGCGTCGGTGAGCTGATTAGCGTGCATGTCATTCCTCGTCCTCATAGCGAAGTCGAAAAAGTGCTGCCCCCTTTGCCTGAGGAGTTTAAAGGTAAAAAATAGAGTTGATTGAGAAGCCAAGGCGCCGTCGAGCCCAAACCGGATTCCATTTAATCTGCGCGCGGGATTGTTCCCGATAGATTATGCTTCTCACTGGGGTGTCTATGTGGCGCACTCTCTAATAAAGTGTCCTCGTCAACTTAACACATACCTCTTACCGCCGAGGGTAGCGCGTGTTGGATAAAGATTTACAATCGATACAGGAAGCTCGAACGCTCGTAACCCAAACCGCTGAAGTACAGAAGGAATTCGCCAAGTTTTCCCAGGAAAAAATCGATGCGGTGGTGGCGGCTATGGCAGAGGCCGGCCGCCGCGAGGCCGAACGCCTGGCGCGCATGGCCGTTGAAGAAACCGGCTACGGCAACGTCGAGGATAAAATCTGCAAGAATCGGTTCGCTACCGATATTGTCTACGAGTATATTAAGAATATAAAAACGGTCGGAATCTTGCGGGAGGATGCGCAAAATCATGTTTGGGAGGTTGCCGCTCCGATGGGCGTAGTGGCGGCCATTATCCCTACGACCAACCCTACCTCAACGACCATTTACAAATCTCTCATCGCTTTGAAAGCAGGAAATGGCATTGTGCTGAGCCCGCATCCCAATGCCGTAAAGTGCATAAATGAGTCGGCGCGAATTCTTCATGAGTCGGCGGTCGCGGCCGGCGCGCCGCCTAATATCATTACGTGTCTCTCACGCGCCACCCTTGAGGCTACGCAAGAGCTCATGAAGCATCGACTCACCGCTATTATTTTAGCCACCGGCGGCCCCGGCTTGGTGCGGGCGGCTTACAGCTCCGGTCGCCCGGCCCTTGGAGTGGGTCCGGGCAATGTTCCTGCCTTTATCGATCGTTCGGCGGCTGTTCCCAAGGCCGTGAGCGACGTGTTGGCCGGGAAAACCTTTGATTACGGCACGCTCTGCTCGTCAGAGAATGCGCTGGTGGTCGACGAGCCCATCCATGAACAGGTCACGGCCGAATTAAAGCAGCAAGGCGCCCATATTTGTTCGCCCAGCGAGACCGAGGCGCTCGGCCGCTTGCTCGTGACACCGCAAGGCACGCTCAACACGGCGGTGGTGGGAAAGTCGGCCCTGCACATTGCCGCACTGGCCGGCATTAAAGTTCCCAAAACGACGCGGGCTTTGGTGGGCCCCACCGAAGGTGTCGGAAAAGCTTTTCCTTTATCGCTGGAAAAGCTGTCACCGATTCTGGCCTACTATGTGGTTAGGGATTGGCAGGAAGGCAGCCGTCGCTGCACCGAAATTTTAAACTATGGCGGTCTCGGCCATTCAATGGTTTTGCACTGCCAGAATCGAGACGTAATCAAGGCCTTCGCGCTGCAGCAACCCGCCTTCCGCATATTGGTGAACACCTTGGCCTCCATCGGCGCCGTCGGATATACGACCGGCTTGGTGCCGGCCATGACGCTCGGGTGCGGCAGCTTTGGGGCCAACATCACGTCCGATAACATAGGCCCCCAACATTTGCTGAACTTAAAGCGCGTGGCCTTCGAAACCCGACCCTACCAACAGAAGGCGGCCCCCTCCGCAACGACTGTGCCCAGCGCGGCCGGCGGCGGGATCAGCCGGGAAACCATTCGAGAGATTGTAGACGAGTTGATAGCTCGGCGGACCATAAAGATGAAAGAGCCCCATAGCCTTCCTGCGCGGCCTACACCTCCTGCTTCTCCTCCCCCTGCGCCGCCTCAGTCTGCCGGCTCGCCAGTTGAGCTAAAGACCCCTCCTGAACCTCCGTCCGCCGTTACGCAAGCGGCCAAACATCTCCAAGCTGTGGTAGACTTTGTTAGCGAATATGATGTAAAAACGGCTTTGGCCCAACATCGCAAGATCCACTTGAGCGTGAAGGCGATCATCACCCCTTCGGCGCGGGAACTCGGAGAAGCTCACCAGGTCTTTATCCGCGAGGCGTAGGAGGTAATATTACGACGTGGCGGTAGTGAGTTTCCTGAAAATGGTGGGGCTGAAGCTGCGGGCGTTTGCTTTGGCCCTGGGCGGGCCCGGCTTGTTCTTGATTGCCGTCGCCGACTCCTCCTTTGTTACTATCCCTGAGGCCAACGACATCCTCATCGTGGTCTTATCCCTTGGGCAAAGCTGGTCAACCATGTTCTACTACGTGATGATGACCACGCTGGGATCCGTGCTGGGATGCTACTTGCTTTTTTCGGTGGGCTGCAAGGGAGGCGAAATCATGCTGCGAAAGAAGTTTTCTCAAACCAAAATTGATTTCGCACGCCGAATGTTTGCCAAGAGTGACATTCTTATGGTCGTGATACCGTGCTTGCTGCCGCCACCGATGCCCTTTAAGATTTTTGTGTTATCCTCAGGGGTGTTTGGATTAAAGCCCGCTCGTTTTATTGTGGCCGTTTTTCTGGGCCGCACTATACGCTATTCCATGTGGGGTGTACTGGCCGTGATATACGGTGAAAGCATTCGGTACTTTCTCGAATATCATATTTATAAAATCGGTGTTGTCATCCTGGGGGTATTCCTTCTTGTCGCCGCGTTCATAATAGGAATGCGCCTGCGATCAAATGCCCAGACTCGCCGACGGTCCGTCGCCCCCAAGAACACGGGCGAAGTTCTCAAGAATTAGTACTGCGATTTGGCCGCGCGTAACCTTACAGGATTATAGGTTACTCGGGGTCGCCATCATTATCGTATGAGGAAGCATGAAGAAACCGGCAAAAATCTTTGTGGCTATCGTTTGTAGTGTGGGAATTATTTACGACGTTTCCGTCTGGTATAGCTTGGATTCAAGATCGCCCGGCGATATCCTCGTACATTATTGGTGGGCCGTGTTTTTTGGGCTAGCTTGGGGAATGGATTGGATTGGACGACGTTTCGGCGGGAAAAAGACTGGATGAATCACTCTTTTTTAGTGGAGAGAAAAGCGAGGGACGTGCGTGAAACACTCAGCCCCCCGCCCTTTAATGATGATGCTTTTACCGGTGTCACTGGCCGGTCCGCTGGAAAATTCCACGTCGGATCGCCGAGTGAATTAAGAAACGTTGCACGGTAACGTTTCGGTCTGAATTCGACTATGTCTGCGTTGGAAAATTCGATGGCCGGCTAGGTTAGCACGACCTTCGAGACGTTGGCCGCCTGCAAGCCTTTTGGCCCGCGTGTCACTTCAAAGCTTACATCGTCACCTTGCCCAAGTGATTTGAAGCCTTCTTCCTGAATCGCGGAATAATGAACGAAAATATCGCCGCCGTCTCCCCTCTCAATAAAACCATAACCCTTCTTATCGTTAAACCACTTTACTTTCCCTTGTTCGCGCATGACTACTTCCTCCTCTTACTACTAAATCAAAAGTTACTGCTTTCCAATACCGAAAACGGTTTCTTACTTCAACAAACAACGTGCTTCACCGAATCCTGGTTGTGTAAGGCTTAGGATTCCCTGACAAGAAAACTAAACACAAACGCCAAATAGTATTTCCCAAACCCGCTGAAAAGTCAACCGTGAACGCTGCATGTGAACGTTGTATGAAAGGGGCGCAAGGGCGCTCGAATCGATGATCATGACCTTGCTCATTCAGGACCGAGTTGTGCTCATTATTATCGAGCCGAAACAAACGATTGCCCGAGATAGAATGTTGCGCGGTTACCTGGATCTGAGGCGAGAAATAGATAAGGCGGGAATGGTTCCGCGACACGGCGATCAAGAACAAGTCGCAAGACCGGTACGAAAGGAGGAGTGGTAGGCTCTACACGCAGTTGGTAAAAACAGAGGCGGCCGTTTTCTGTACGCTTTCGTTACAAAAGGTTGAACCCTACTTCGATATTGGTCTCAAAGTCCACGGGCTTGCCATTGAGCACGGCGGGTCGGAATCGCCAACCGGTCAGCACCGTCTGCAACGCCGACTCATCCAATCCGTATCCCAACCCGCGAACGATACGGGGGTTATCCACACTGCCATCTTTACGTATAATGACGTGAAGGACGACAATCCCCATGATCTTGTTTCGTCGAGCCGGCTCCGTATAGGGAGGCAGAGGCTTGGCCAAAACCTCCGGATAGCGCACGCCGGCGGTGATTGAAGATGCGATACCGGTGCCCTCGCCGGTTCCAATGCCGCCGCCTTTGCCGCCGCCCATGCCGCCACCGCTGCCCGGACCATAGCCAGGTCCCCTGCCGGAGCCGGCTCCCGTACCCGATCCGGACCCGACGCCTCCGCCCCGGCCGCTCCCAGAAGACGGCGGCGCCGCCAGGCTGCTTGGATCGCCGATGGGCAGGGCTATGTTCTGCGGGATCTCAATTGGGATAATGATCGTCGGATCGGCGATCAGCGCGTCATTACGAGTTTCAATCGGCCTCGGGTCCGGAGGAACCAATTGGATGGAGCTGGTCTTCGGCAAACGGCCGAGCGAAGCCGGAGTGACCTCCTGCCGTCCGCCCCCGCCACCACCGCCGCCGGGCTTGTTATTGCCTGGCACTTTTAGAATGAGCGCCGGAGGATTCGGAAGTAGCATTGTAACTTCCACCGGCTTGGCCGCGGGGAGTGACGTGGCGCGCTGAATACCTACAAAATAAATCACAAACCCTATAGCTAGCAGATGTGCGGACACCGATATCATCGCGATTACTCGCTTGCGGCGCGCATTGCGCTTTAGGTCCTCGCCCAGCTCAGCAAAATCAGCAAACAAGGAAGGGATGAAATTAGGCTCCACGCCTTTTGGACGCTGCGCTAACCGCTCGAGCAATTCCGGACTAAGCTGCACCAGCCCGCGGTCATCCACTGAACGGCTACTCCCACCGTTGCCAAAGAGAGGGCCCTGTATGTTGGGCTCTCCTATAGGCGGCTTCAGCAGTGAGAGAAATTCACGAAAGGATAAACGCGAGTCAGAATTAGTCGCGCCGTTAGGGTTAAAGAGCGAGCCCTGTATGTCGGAGCCCGTGAAGTATTTCATTGCCTTAAGTCTAAAACCCCGCAGAGTCATAAATCTTGATAGCTCCCAACCTCTTGAGATATGGCTTTCGTTTCCGTGATGCTGCTGCTTCTGGGTGAGTCATAGGTATATTTTATCACTCTTGCCCAAAAGATAAAACAGTTGTCTGATTTCTTCGGTTTGGCCCCACATCCGCGCGACCGCCTCGGTCGTAATTGACGGAGAAAGCAGAGCGAAAGTTCATTCTTAGAACCTGAACTTTGGACTTTCACCAACCGAGGGTCGCCGGTTCGATCCGGTGAAACAGAACCGGGAGCGGTAGCAATCGGGTAAGCACCGTATGGTGCATAGACCCGGTCGCTACCGCTCCCGGTTCTGTTTTCCATTCGTTGTCGTGTTCCACCAAGGGGCGTGAACAACTCCCAGGGTTAGCGCGGAAGGAAAAACCTCCTGACATTCTTGATCCGCTTCGCGACCAGGCCTAATCGTCCCGCCGTTGGCCGAAGAACCTCAGCATATAAAGAAATAAATTAATGAAATCCAGATACAGTGTTAAGGCGCCCAGGATAGCCGTTTTTGTTGCGGCATCGCTTAACGGGTCAATGTTCCTCGCCAGGTTCTTAATCTTTTGGGTATCGTAGGCCGTCAATCCAATAAAAATCAGCACGCCCAGCACCGAAAGAAGCCAGTCCAGCATGCTGCTCCGTACGAACAGGTTTACTATGGAAGCGATAATCACGCCTATCAGACCCATCAGGCAAAAGCTACCGATTCCGCTCAGGTCTTTCTTAGTAACGTAGCCAATGGCGCTCATCGCGGCAAAGGTTCCGGCCGTGACAAAGAAGACGCTGGTAATTGACGCCGCCGTATATATCAAGAAGATCACGGAAAGTGTGAGCCCGTTCATGGCGGCATAGGCCACAAAGCCGCCGGTGGCCGCTCCCACCGTCATTTTGGAAATACGCGCGCTTAGGTAAATCACCAGGCCGAGTTCCCCGAGCAGTAATCCCCAACGTAAGATCGGATTGTAAACAAATAGGCGCAACAAGGTCGGCGACTGGACCGTCAAGAGTGAAATTACCGCAGTGAGCGCCAGACCAACGCCCATCCAACCGTAAACTCGTGAGATAAATTCGCGCGCGATGAAATCTTGCTCTATGGCGTGCGGAGCGCGTTCGTAATATCGGCTATCCATACTAATCTAAGGCCTCCCTATGTAAACATTTTGTAACTGTTCGCGGGGGTCAGGGGTCAGGCTATATTGGTTGTATTTCTTTTCCAAACCGTCCGCAATCCGTTAAGCATCTGCCCTACTACCCAATTTCTAAATCACGATAATTCTTAACAGTCATCGGTACCACCTGGCCCTTGGCCCCTGATCCCCGGCCCCCGATCCCCGTGAACAGTTACAACATTTTTCAATTCCGGCGCAGGCTTACTCCTTGCCGTTAACCGGCAGCGCCCCCTCAGGCCGCCCCGCCGATCATTAAATGATTCCGATTAACCAAAGGTTCTGGTTTTATTCTTCTTTACATTGCGCGGACGATAACTGTTTTGTGACACCAAACTGTCTTTCAACGCCTCCATGAGCAAGCGCTTCTTATCGACGTCATCGTAATCGCTCTTCGGGAACTCGGTCTCCAGTTTCTGGCGAATTTCATTATATTTCTTGACGGCCTGCGTTTCCGATTTGAACGAGCCGATCTCTTCGCCCTTAAAAACGAGATGGTAGAGACCATCCTGCGGAACATTTTGCGTGTCTTTTTCCAAAGCCAAATTTCCAGGTAGGAAAGCTATCTTAAACATGATTAGCTCCTTGTCCGGATTGCGGATTAATTCTGGGGTTCAGTATCCGCGTCACCGCTTTGTCGTCGGGTGGAACACAGTCCATGAATTTAGTCCAGATATCCCGAGTTCCCATGCCTAAATAAATTGGAACATTCTTGTATCCGTAATCCCGAATCCACAACATACTTTATAGCCGCCATCGCCAAACGCTGTGAGGTGTCGCGCAACGTTGTCTTTCAATGAAGGATGTCACTCACGCTTCTTTGCGGAGGCGCCGCTGCCTCAAAGTAACGGAAGCGGGCTTCACGGTCCACATTCCGCAATTCACATTTTCACACGAGGCCCCCAAACGGTTAACTCAAACAACCTACGTCTATCAAAAGCACTATCGCCAGCGACAACCCATTAGGCCCGTTCTTCTTGAATATAATTAGCAGGTTGCTTACAGCAAGTCAAGCCGACGGCGAACCAGGGGAAACGCACTTTAATTCCCCCGAAAAGGACTTGACAAAGATCGGTATCCTCACCACCGCGCGCAAGCGTTTGTTTTTAACGCCCAGCTCGAGCGTTCTCTCCTGCCGCCGCCGATTGAGCGCCATAGTGATGAGCGACAATTATTCGTCGGGCTTCCGAAAAATAGGGCTGGGTAAACCGGCCGCGTAGCGGCCTAATAACTATAGCAGTGCCTTTCAAGGCATGGTAGGTCCGGCGGCGGAATTCCCTTTCGTCCCGACGCTGCCGGGACGATTGAACCGCCGCTACGGGATAATAATTATGGCCCATACCTATACTTCAATCCACTACCCCAGCGTCTTCCGTACCAAAGATCGTATAGGATATCTAAAACCGGAGAGCCAACCACGAGTCTGGGCATATCTCGGCGGGATCGCGCGTGCTCACTTTATACTTTCAAGAAAGTGTATTTGGAAAAGTGGCTGAGGCGTCCCGCCCCGACGACTTCGGGGCAAGATGCTGTCCCACCTTTTGGAAGGACTAGGCGGATAAATGGGATTATTACGTGGCGGCCTGCTCCAGATGGGTTGCCGTGATTTATTGAGAGACTACACCTTTTAACCGGTTAGGTTCCGGCTCATACGGGTCTGGTCAGGATAACCGTAGACCCTTTAGTCATCCGACGTATTGAAAGACTGAAGACCGGACGTACCAGCCATCGCTCGTGATTATCATTTTATAAGAGCACTGTACACCCGGTCTTCAGCTTCAAAGGTTGTTAGAGCGCCGATAGGAAATTAGGCGCCCATGGGTTAGAAATTGTAAGTAACTCTTGCGTACGCCACGTTGACACCGTAATTCTTCCAAAGTGTTCCCATGAAAAGAGCCCCGTTATAGGCTCCCGTGGGAAGCGTTGGAACTAAGGCAAATCCATTGTTATTGAAGTCTCGCACGTCATATTTCTCGCGCATATAGCCAACCGTAATGGCATAAGCCTTTTTTAGGGTGTAATGTAATTTGGTATTTACCGTATGTATCCTAGTATTATCTACTTCAGGGAAACCGATCGGTACAAAAGGATTGGCGTCCGTGGCCGGTGTTCCAAGCGGGCTGGTAATATCTATATGGCCGGCCGCTTTTGACAATGAATAGATAGTGTTGAAATCGAGTCTCTTCTGTATAACGCCGATAGTGAGTCCAGTGCCGACCGTATCGACCTTATCCCGGTTATTAGTATCCCAGTTGCTGAAAGATTCAAGCCGTGGCTCTACAAGATAAGGGTCGCCGATGCCACCCGGACTCCACTGCCTTCCCTTCTGTCTATTCTTGAAATCGTCACGAGTGTAGAAGGCCAAGAGGCTGAACCTTTCGGCAAGGGCATAATCGGCATCGATAGAATAGACATTGTGTCGATCGGCCAGCAGTCCAAAAGCGGAGTTCTTGAAGTTGTCCTTGCCGAAAATAAACGAGGCGGATAACGTGAGTGGATCTACCGGATTCAGGGTCGCAAGAAACAAAAGTCGATCTCTGTTTCGATCAGCCTCGTCGTATTTTCTTAGAAAAGGCAACGCGGGAGTAATGGTTTGACCCTCATGAGGAACTCTGTAGTCGTATCTTCCATCTCTTTTCGATCGCTCATAGGATGCTCTGAGGTCCAACCATGAGCCGGCTTTCGTATCAAGCGAAAACTTCAGAGAGTGGTCGTCTTGTTTCGAATTCTCTCTATTTTTTCTCCTGGTCCGATCAAAGGTGTATCCTACGGTGAAAGTCGTTGGCTTGGCTATGTCAAAACCGACATCAACGCCGGCGGTACTTTTGCTGTAACCGGTAGGAAGGCTTTCGTTAGGTTCCGGCTCCCATACGGCATCAAATCGGACATACCCTGGGAACTCTACTTTCTTCGCCTGATTGTCGTATTCGTAGTAACGGTATCTGGCCTTTACATGCATGATATCCACAGGTCTTGAGGTAAACAGAACGTTATAAAGCGCGGTGTTTACCCTTCCGTCGAAAGATCTCTCGGGGAGGCTGGCCAGGCTCGACGCATCAAAGGGAGGATTGTTAGCGGCGCCCGGCTTTATAGCCGTGTTGGTCGTGTAGGGCACAAGAGCATCATTTTGCCGCATCCATCCCCACGAGGAACTTACTGAAAGTCTGCTCTTCAGAGGAATGTCTTTCACGGATCCAGAAAACATCAGATTGTGATATCGGTTGTTTGGATAGAGGTCGATCAATCCCCTGGAGGACCCTGCGGCATAGGTCGTTGTGTAGGCCGTCGGCGTCGTACTGTCAGTGACTCTGTAGGGATTGCTCCACGTGAGCGTATCTATATTGTTGTGAAATATGGAGGCGTAGTAGCTTGCCGTCAAGTACATCGGGCCCTTGGTATACTCACCAATGAACTTCGGCTCTGTGGTTGTATAATCTATCGGTTCCGGTAGCTCAACCGTATTGCCGAAGCCGAATGAGCCAAAGAATGGCCTTATTCCTTTTCGGCTTTCCCGATTAAATTCGACCCTCAAGTTAAACGGATCATAAGCCATCGCATCAAAATTAAACTTGACTTTCTTTCTTCTGGAGAGCTCAAGGTCCGTAATAAATGCACTCGTGAAGAAGTTCGCTATTCGGTTGGTAAGGTCCACTGGAGACGTGGAATCTTGAAGATTTGACCGGATAGCGCTGCTGATGAACAAGCTTCCGGTACCTATACCGGAATAGAGTGTTTTGGCATCATAGGCAAACCGGTGCGGGAGCTGGTCATATATTAGCTCAAACTTGAATTTCCCATACAGACCGGTCCTCAGATTTATGTTCTGGTCATCGAGGGCTATACCTGTGCTCCTCAAATCTAAGAAATATTTATCCTTAAATTTATATTTCAGTTCCAACACTTCACTTGAGGCGCCGCCGGGAATAGTTCTATATTCCTCAAACTTTGCGGATTCTCGCCGACCGGTCACCGTTCGGCCAGTGATACTGATCTGACCGGAAATAGTTGTGTCATCTTGCTGAGCAAGACTCCCAATCGGCAAAAAGAAAAAACTCATAAATAACGCTGAGACACCTACTATAACTATATTTTTTTTAGTCATAAAGCCTCCTCCCTCCTATCTTGCTAGACTCTTGCCAGATGGATGGTTGCTGCCATGAATCTGAGAGTGACAGTTCGAACATGCACGATAAAAAGCCCTGGTTCCCAACGTACTATATACGGATTGGCCTGCCTGGCTGGTGCTCTGCGCATAAAGCGTGCCTGGATGTCTCGAGTTAGAGTGGCACCTCTGACAGAGAAATGGTCTTTTGGCGACCAGGAGCTTGTCGTGGGGCGACCCGTGCGGTGTGTGGCAGGTTGTGCAGTTCTCAGTGACTGGAGAATGCTCCCAGAGGAAAGGTCCTCTTTTTTCAGCGTGGCACTCAAAGCACTTATCATTAATCGAGTTTGCCGCCAGCAATTTCTCGGTCACAGTCCCGTGAGGATTATGGCAATCTGAGCAGTTGATTTTGCCTTCCCTTATGGGATGGTGAGAAGTTTTTTGTAGCTGAGCCCTGATCTGTTTGTGGCATTGACTGCAAACTTCCATCTGCGTCGGCTTGGCAAGATTCTTGTAATTCCCGCCATGTACGCTGTGGCAACTGGAGCAAACTAGATTCTTACGCTCATGCGTCCCTCCGTGCCACATGGCTACTTTCCCCTCTGAGTGACACTAAAGGCATGTAGCATTTTGCTTTTCGACCGGCGTCGCCGATTTCGGACCCATTGGAATAATGGTTTCTTTCCCACCGCCGGCCGCGACGTGAGCATCACCCGGGCCATGACACGTCTCGCAACCATTCTTGGCGGCGGGAGTTCGTGAATCCCCCTTAGCCCCGTGAGAGCTTTTTACAAAGCTTTCGTACTGACTCACATGGCAGTCCTTGCAGGTTTCCGGACTAGCGGGCCCTCCACTCGTGCCCGTACTCTTCTGAACGTTTAAGCAAAACAAGAAAATTACCAACATCGATATCAAGACTAGAGACTTCCCTTTCATAATCCACCTCCCATTGGCTCGTGTGGTGTTCTAAGGGTTGTTGAAAAAATGCTGACACATTCCTGCGTTTTTCTATCTTCCATAGTATGCCTCGTCATGACCTGCTTGACAGGTCTCATCTCCATACTGGGATCCGTCCACGGCTTGAAGGCCACCTACTACACACTAACCCTCTTTGTCTCTTCCCCGAACTACTGAAGCCGCCGTGGCGGAAAGCACATACGAAATTAAAATCGCCCGTTTTCAGGGACGGGCCCGAAGATTGTAAGGGGTTCTTAACTCTGACAAAATACGATCAACTCGTTGCACCGCCTCTCGCGGCTACTTAACCATCAATAATAACGCAACCGATTATTTTTTCAACAGGCTTTCACTATCTGTATAGCCCTATAGGTTCTATGGCTTATTTTAAAGATGAACGACCAAGTCTTAGGCCTACCTCACAAGCCAGTGGCGCCCGTTTCAGTGGCCGCCTTCCAGAAGTAATGTGATAACCTTCTCGATGTCCCTCCGCGCATTACTCCGTCCTCACCTATCCAATGCTCCGGCTCTTCCTAATGGCATCCTTGACAACGATCTTTAACTCAGGCTCCTCTATCGGCTTCATAAGATAATAAAATATTCGCCCTTTACGGGCGGCCCGTTCCGTTTCCAGGGAAGCGTCGTCCGTCACAACGATCAGAGGCAACCCGGCATGAAGCGTGTTGATCAGGGAAATAACCGTCAGCCAAGCGCTATCGCCGGCCCTAACAGAAAGAATCAAAGCGTTGAAGTTGCTCGTGGCCAACTTTTGCAGAGCGTCAAAAGGCTGCAAAGAAACTTCCACTTGATAGCTCTCTTGACCAAGCAGACCTACAATGGCATCTACGTCTTGGGACTTGTCACCGCAGACGAGTAGTCTTGCTAGCATGGTGAATTTCCCTGAGATTAGAACCCCCTTCATAACAAAACCCGTTTAAAGAAACTCAGTTTTCTACGCAACAGAAGTGCCAAGAAAGTAAGCGCTATGGAATGAAGCCCTTAAAGAAAAAGTGTGGTACCTATGGCCGATAACTGATATGCCACTTTGTCACATAAAGAATACGAAATAGGTTGCAAGCTCTATTATCAGTATGGATTAACTTGGTATGACAATTTGTCAGAATTGAAGAGAGCTGCTTGAGGCTTTAGAGTGTCTGACAAGATGAGATTGTGCTGAAACGGGCAAAATATTTTTTGGAGGTAGCCCTCCACGCTTTAGTCATGTAGATGCGGCTTCCAGCCGCATAACGCAAGAAAAGCGGCAAGATGCCGCTTCTACTTTGCGGTCTTCCTCTACTCGGCGTAAATCCTCACGCCGGTGGCTACCATGGTGATGACTTTTTGAGGACCCTTGATGTCTTCGGGCTTTTGTGTCGGATTCTTATCCTCCGCCGCATAATGTTTGGCTTTGGCTTCGGTGAGGGTGGCCCGTTTGACAATCCCTTGCACGGCCACCTTCTTGTTGGAGGAATCCTTTGGCACGAAGAAGCCGTAATTCTCAAAGGTAACCCGCATCGAATGCTTCCCGTTGGATAGCATCAGCCAGCATCCTGTCTCTTGACAGACATTCGAGATCGTTCCTTCAAGAAGGACTTCTTTACCGTCATATTTCTCGATTTTCTCTATGACTTCCGCTAGCGGCGTTACGGTTTTTAGGGTCAGAGATTTTCCGTATACCGACCCCTTACCTGAGGCCTGGTTTGGCGCTTGACCCATTAATCCCAACGTAACTACCAAGACAAAGAATATTGTGCTCATTGATTTCTTAATCATGATGTCTCCTTACTCGTAGTATTGATTTAAGAATTCATACGCGGATTAATCCTTATCCCATCGCGCCTAATTATACGGAAGTCCGGAGCACTGTCAAAAGGTCTATGGGCCGATGACTGGGCGCACAAGTCTCGAAGCACATCATAGATCCTCAACCATGCGTTAACGGCCTGGACCATTGCCGGACAAACTGCGAAACCTTGCAATTCCTCGGCGCCATGATTACAGTAAAACGACCGCATAAGATTCACTTCAAGTGAACTTTGTGCCGGAAATTTATGCAACCGGAGGCAACCATGATAATCCTGCGAAGCCTGGGACTGGCTTTGTGCATTTCCCTGGCCCTGGCCGGGTTGCTATCGGCGGCCGACGCGCAACCGTTCCGCCCAAGTCTGTATCAAAGTCTGCGTTGGCGCATGATCGGACCCTTTCGCGGCGGACGGACAGTGGGCGCCACCGGCGTGCCCGGCCAGCCTAATGTTTTCTATATCGGCGTCAACAACGGCGGCGTATGGAAGACCAATGATTACGGGCGCACGTGGACGCCAATCTTTGACGATCAACCTACGGGATCTATTGGCGCGCTCGCCGTTGCCCCCTCCAATCCCAACATCATCTATGTAGGCAGTGGCGAAGGCTTGCAGCGTCCCGACCTTTCCGTGGGTGACGGTATTTATAAATCGACCGATGCCGGCCAGACGTGGCGGCACTTAGGGCTGCGCGACGGCCAGCAGATTCCTGCCATTATTGTTGATCCAATCAACGCGAACCGATTGTTCGTAGCGGTGCTCGGACACCCTTACGGCGCCAATGCCGAGCGCGGAGTCTTTCGCTCGACCGATGGGGCAGAGACATGGCAAAAGGTTCTTTATAAGAATGAGAATACCGGAGCCATGGAATTGGCTTTCGATCCCAACAATCCTCAGATCATCTACGCGGTTCTATGGGAATCGCGTCAAGGGCCATGGGAAAACGCGGCGTGGAGCGGGCCGGGAAGTGGCCTCTATAAGTCCATCGACGGCGGCAACACGTGGCGGCCGCTTACCAAGGGCCTGCCTGCGTCAACGCAAGGGTTGGGTCGTATCGGCCTCGGAATCGCGCCAAGCCAACCGAGCCGCCTATATGCCACCGTCGACGCCGGGCCGCTCGGCGGCATTTACCGCTCCGATGATGCAGGAGAAAGCTGGCAGCGCATCAACACCGAGGCGCGACTATGGGGGCGGGGCAGCGACTTCGCCGAGATCAAGGTGCATACGAAGAACCCCGACACGTTGTACGTGGCCAACACGTCGACCTATCGCTCCACCGATGGCGGGCAGACATTCGCCGCTATCAAGGGCGCGCCCGGCGGCGACGATTATCATCGCCTTTGGATCAACCCCGACAACCCGCAGATTATTCTGTTGGCCGGCGACCAGGGCGCGATCATCACGGTCAATGGTGGGGAGACGTGGAGCAGTTGGTACAATCAGCCGACGGCGCAGTTCTATCACGTGATCACCGATCAACAGTTTCCCTATTGGGTGTATGGAGCGCAGCAGGAGAGCGGCTCGGCCGCGGTGGTCAGCCGCGGCGACTACGGAGCGATTACGGCCCGGGACTGGCGTACAGTGGGCGTCGAAGAGTATGGCTATGTGGCTCCGGATCCGCTAAATCCCAACATTATATATGGAGGCAAAATTTCACGCTTCGACCGGACAACGGGGCAGGCGCAGAACATATCGCCGGAGGCGGTGCGCCGCGGGAAGTATCGTTTCCTGCGCACCGCGCCCGTAATCTTTTCTCCTATAGATCCGCACATTCTCTACTTCGCGGGCAACGTGCTTTTCAAAACCACTAACGGCGGGCACCACTGGGAAACCATCAGCCCCGATCTGAGCCGCGCCCAGCCCGAGACGCCGGCCAGTATTGGTGTCTACCGGACATCGGAGCATGCGCCACCGCGGCGCCGCGGCGTAATCTATACGATCGCACCGTCGTTCAGGGACGTGAACATGATATGGGCCGGAACGGACGACGGGCTTATCCATGTTACACGCGATGGCGGCCATACATGGAAGGACGTAACACCGCCTGATCTTACCGCATGGAGCAAGGTCTCCTTGATGGAGGCCTCGCACTTCGATGCGGAGACGGCTTACGCCGCCATCAACCGTTTCCGCCTAGATGATTTGCACCCATACATATACCGCACGCGCGATGGCGGGCAGACATGGGAGAAGATCACGAAGGGCATCCCGGCGAACGAAGTGGTCAACGTGGTGCGCGAAGACCCACAGCGCCGCGGGCTGCTGTTGGCCGGAACCGAGCGCGCCGTGTATGTTTCCTTTAACGACGGCGGAGAATGGCAATCGCTGCGGCACAATATGCCGGCCACCTCGATACGTGATCTCGTTATCTATAACGATGATGTGGTCGTGGGAACGCATGGACGATCGTTCTGGATAATGGACAACATCACGCCGCTGCGGCAGATTAACCAAGCCGTGGCCGCCTCGGACGTTCACTTGTTCCGGCCGCAGCAGGCCTACCGTGTTCGGCGCAGTTTGAACACGGACACGCCCATTCCGCCCGACGAACCGATGGGAAAGAATCCGCCGGACGGCGCGATTATTGATTACTATCTGAAGTCCGCGGCTGCGGGCCCCGTAACGCTCGAAATCATCAACCACGCGCAAGCGCCGGTGATACGCTATTCCATCGCCGACGCACCCCAGGCTCTGGTTGCAAAAGAACTGGACATCCCTACCCACTGGGTCCGTCCGCCACAGATTCTGTCCGCGGCGGCAGGGATGCATCGATTCGTATGGGATCTACACTATACGCCCCCCGCAGGTCCGCGGCGTTCCTATCCTATCTCGGCTATTTATCGGGACACGCCGAGTATGCCGATGGGGCCGGTCGTGCTTCCGGGCGAGTACACGGTTAAGTTGACGGTAAACGGGAGGAGTTACACCCAGCCCCTAACGGTGAAGATGGACCCAAGAGTAAAGACCCCGCCGGAAGGGTTGGCGCAGATGTTCGCGCTGGCTATGCGATCCTATGAGGGAATACAGCAGGTCCAAGAGGCGCTGGCGCAAGTGCAAAAGCTCAAAGCCCAACTCAAGGAGCGTGGGGAGCGCGCCGGCCCAGGCGCTCTGGGGAACGCGATCGCCGCGCTGGAGCACAAGGTGGCGGCGCTGGCGGGCGACGGTGGAACCGGTGGGCCACGCGCCGGCGGACCAAGTGAGGCGGCCGCCGTTACAGAGCCCAGTCTAACCCGGCTAAATCGCGAATTGAGGTCGTTGCTCGAATTGGTCGAGAGCGCCGATGCAACCCCAACCACGCAAGCCGTCGAGGCGGCCGCTGAAACACATCGGGTCATGAGCGAACTGTTGGCGCGCTGGCACGCCATCAAAACGACGGATGTCAAAGCGCTCAACGAGCAGTTGCGCCGCGCCAAGCGGCCATTGCTCGTCCTGGAATTCTAACGGTGCTAGGCCTCAGACCTACAATCCAAAGCTCCGAAGGAGCGAGCTATAATAGCCAGGGGCAAGCGCAGCGCCGCCCCTGGAAAGATAGCGTCCCCAGCACACCAGCCCTGAAAGGGCGCACTAAGGGAAATCAATTCCTATGCCGCCATTGTAGTCTTCCATACGTATTCATCGAGCAGAAGGGTATCCCGCCCTTTCAGGGCTTATAACTTGATAATCTTACATACCAGGGGCGGCGCTGCGCTTGCCCCTGGCTATTATAGCCCGCTCCTTCAGAGCTACTCGAACCAGCTTCAGGCTATGGCGGGGCGCTCGCTCGAGGTGGTGGGGACTAGTGTAGTGTCCCTTAAATAGCTAGACATATTCTGAGAATGGTGCTATGATTGTGGGCATGGCAAGAACCAGTCCATTGTTGGAATTATCGGCGGGGGATCAAACGCGGCTGCAG
>JACOSC010000048.1 GCA_016179055.1 Acidobacteriota bacterium | reverse complement strand
GCGTTCAATCTTGGGAGGAGCTGCGGAACCGTATCCTGCAAGGCATTGCTGAAATCAACCAGGCTCCAGTGGTGCATCGTTGGAAAAAGTTCGAAGCCCTCTCAGCATAATGGATATGTTTCAATGAAACGATATACTAGAACGGGCCCGGCGGGAAGTCCCGCGAGAGCGTACATTCTCGAAATTAATGGTTATAACTTAGAGTGGGTAACTGTGGTACCTGAGCATCCTGACCGAGTCATCCTCTCAAATCAAAGCTATTCAGAAACTAGGATTACCGGGGTCATGGAGATAATTCCCAATTCGCCTCTCGGGGTAACCTCCCTATTCCTCCAAGATCCTGAGGGACAGTGTGTGCCCCAATACTATGGGGATTGTCGAATTATAATATCTATTCGGGCTCCCGGCGGATCTATGGACCTAGATGAGAATATCACCGCAGGCTTTAAGGATCCGGACATTCCCGCGTTGTACTTGTCCCGAAGCGGTGAGAATGATGGGTTTGGAGTTAATACCAATTTTGGAGGGAGCCTCGATGAAGACCCGGCAGGCATTCTCGTCCGTTGTATCTTGGGGCCCTTCCGGGTATTTTCCCGGGTTTACCAGAAAGCGTTTATGTTCTGCCGGGGTGTGGGGACCTTTAGCGATGTATGCCTGCAAGCCATGCAAATCGGCCAGGTGGCCAATCTCGGATCGTTTGTTCTATCCATCTTCTTTGAGGTGGATATTGGCCTCGAATGGCTTGGGCAATTGCCTTTCTGCTTCCCCTTGACGCGTCCAGGGGTCTGCATTCGCGCCGTTACCGGTGTAGAGGCGGTAGGTTGCTGCGGGGCATGGGCGTCGTGGGATCAATGCTTTCGAGCCGCGGAGAGATTTGATCCTCGCGTCGGCGGCCTCACGCAACTGACTTTTTTAGGAGGCCCGTGCTTAAGCGTCGTCAGCCAAGGTCCCAGCTCCGAGCCTGGGATATTCGATGCTACAATGCAGCTTACTGCCTGCTGCCCGGAAGTGGTACGAATCACGGCCTTCGGGGATACGTTTCGCAATACGCGGTTTGCTAGACCGTTTAGCTTTGAACTGGAGGCCGCGGCCACCGCCCGCGCAACCTGCCGGTTGGATGTGGCTCAGCCCGCAGGCGGAAGCCAATTTTTTATCACAACCGCACCCGCCATGCCGTCAATCACCGCGCAGGCAACGGCGCTCGGATTTGATATTGCCCAGACGGAGTTTATTTGGAGTAGCGCCATTCGGTATCAGTACAGACCGGGGAGGGCGGTAGAGGCGGTGTATCCCAATCAATCAGGATTAGGCCTGCTGACCTATACTCCAAACTTTTCCAGCCCTGGAATACGAGGGGGAACCTTGTCATTGACGGTGCGAGCCGCCGTGGGTGGGACCTTATTACTCGCTAACAGGGACGTAACGGTCCACGGAACCAATCCGGGCGCCCAGGCCGTGAATGATGCGGCGGGAACCTTCGTGATACGTCAGCTTGCTTGTCAGGAAAGTCGACGGCGTCAATTCGCCGCGGCGGTAGAAGGTGGTACTGGGCTTCCATACAAAAGTCAAACGTATGCGGTTGGTGTGATGCAGATCGTTGAACCGGCTCCAACGGACGAATCAGTTTGGAATTGGCGAGCGAACATCGCTCAGGGCACACAGATATACGGAGATAAATTGCAAGACGCACGAACGCTCCCCCAGACCGAGCGGGGGCGACTCAATACCGAACGTAGGAACCGTGGCTTACGGATATGCCCACTCGACATGCCTCCGCCACTCAGTGAGGTTCCCGGCCCCGACGGCATTAGCCAACTTGAACGCGAGGCGCTCCGTCGTTACAACTGTGGTCGTGAGTACCGCTGGGAACCCCGCGATGCCGACAATTGCGCAGGGAATTGGATAATTAGCCCAACATTCCCGTCGGGGTCGTGCGCCACCTATGGAGATCGCGCATTTGTAGCGCGTGTCCTTGCTTGCCGATAACATTTAGGGAGGGAGAAGAATATGATGTATAAGAAAGTTACTATATCCGTCCTCATGATGGCGACCGCCATGCTTTTCTCACTCGAAGCGCAGACGCAAAAAACAACCGAGCGGGTACGACTTACGCACCGCTTCGTAGACGTGACCGTGCGAGAGATAGAAAGGATAACAGTTCCAAATGTAGCCATAATGGCTTATCGAATCGAAGTCCTCGCCAAGGACGACAAGGCGGAAGTGCTATGGCAAATCACACCCGACGGCCTACCGGTTGAGGAAAAGGACTGTTTTGAGGCTGATGTGGCCCTATGCGGTCAACACAAAGACTCTTATTTTAAGTCGATATGTTATAACAAGTGCGTGGCATTTGGACCGGAGTTTCTAGCCTTTGATAAACTCGCGAAGAACATTTATTTTTATGCTCGTCTCGGCATCGGTGGGACAGCGGGGTTTTCTTGCCTGATTTTCGCGGGCGATCTGCATACAAAGACCATTCGTAGGTTGGCCTCTTCTTGGGGACCGATTCTCCACTCGCTGCTCTCGCCGTCCGGCCAGTGGTTGGCCTTGGGGCGAGCGGGTCCTGACGTTGAAATCGTAGAAACCAAAAGCGGGAAGACGGTAAGGAACATAGATACCCGCGAACTGAGCGGCCGGACCGCGAAAGGCAGTGAAGGTCGGCTGCGACTGCGGCCCGAACGCTGGGTGGGTGACGATCAGATTTTAATTATCCAAGAAGAATTCACGGACAAATTCTCGCATGAGGCGATCGGCAGCACAGAAAAAACCATTCGTATAAAGTAATATTGTGGCTCAGGAGGCACGAATCTACGGCGCTCCTATGAAGTCGATCGGCTGGCCTGCCCTCAAGGCTCCGGCCGCCTGCGGCCCATCCGCCATGTCCCGACATGTCGGGATGGCGCCGGGCGAGCTTTGGCTCGCAGAGTGCCGCGGGCAGCGAGTTTGCGGCGCGTAGGCTGACAGTGATCATGACACTGCGATTACAAAAGCGGAGTGTGCTTGAGTATCTGACGCAAGCGTGCCAAGCGGCGCGTGCCGGTCAGGCGGCACCCTCGTTGCTGCCCAGCACACCGGGAGCGGTAGCGACCGGGTCTGAGCGTCATACAGCGCTTACCCGGTCGCTACCGCTCCCGGTTCTGTACCGGCTGGGCGCCATAAAAGGCGGTGGTGGCGGAACCGTTCGTGCGACCAGGCAAGGCGGGTGCGAAGGGAAAGGCGTATGCGATGATGCTTTGAAATTCGGTTCGTCGTCTCGACAGTGTGAAACCGGTCTGAGCCATGTGGAGTCCGACTCGTCGGTAGTGAGCCTTGCGCCAAGATCAATTAACGGCTGGGCGAGACGTCGGTACACGAGCGTGTGGGCCGCGTCGCTGCCGCTTCGCCATCAGGTTAGAGCGTGTGGCCAAGGGGTTACCTTGATAAACTCGGGCTAGGCATAGCGCGCGCCGATCCTGACCGTTATAAGGGGACTTCGACGTTCTTGAGAATCTCGCCCAGAATGGTTTCCGCTTCTTCGCTGCGCTTCAGAGGGGAGGTATACTTGGCGCTGACGACTACGCGATGGGCGCATACCGGGATGACCAGTCGCTTGATGTCGTCGGGAAGGCAGTAATCGCGATCTTCAACATAGGCCAGCGACTGCGCGGCTCGCATGAGCATTTCTCCGCCGCGCGTGCTGACGCCGACGCTGAGGTATTCGGTGCGGCGCGTCTCTTGAAGGATGGCGACGGCGTAATCACCCAAGCTCGCATCAATCCGCACGGAGCGGGCGCGCGCCTGGCATTCCAATACTTCTTCGACGGAGAGCACCGGGTCAAGGTTATCCACGGAGCGGTTTTGCGCGGCCGTCAAGAGGATTTGTTTTTCATCGTCGGCGTCGGGATAGCCTATACGCAGTCGCATTAGGAAGCGATCGAGCTGCGACTCGGGCAGCGGGTAAGTGCCGTGATGCTCAATGGGATTCTGCGTGGCAACGACCAGGAAGAGGCGCGGCAATTGGTACGTGCTATTCTCCACGGTTACTTTGCGCTCGCCCATAGCCTCCAGCAAGGCGCTCTGAGTTTTCGGCGTCGTGCGGTTAATTTCATCCGCCAGCACAACGTTGGCAAAGATCGGGCCGCGGCGAAATTCAAATTCGCTTAGCCGCTGGTTAAAAATGTTGACGCCGATAATATCGGAAGGCAGCAAATCGCTGGTGAATTGAATTCGTTGAAAAGTGCCGTCGATCGAGCGGGCCATGGCTTGCGCCAAGGTTGTTTTGCCGACGCCCGGGACATCTTCGAGAAGCAAGTGGCCGTCGGCCAACAAGGCGACGGTCGCCATTTTTACTACTTCGGGTTTTCCACGGAGGACCGTCTCGATGGCGGATTGTAACCGCTTTATCTTCAAATCCACCCCGGTTGCCGTTGCCAACTGCTTCCTCTCCAAGAATATACTTCTTCATCGGCGACAAATCCATTATAGCATAGGCGCCGTCGTGCGAACACCGGCTATCAGGAAGATGGGAACGACGGTGGGTAGTGCGTAAAAGTCGGGGAAAGCCATAACTATCCCTGCTCAAGGACTCCACGAGCGGCCCTTATATTATTTCGTCCAGTTTTCAATTATTCAGTTCTGAGATTCGATCATAAACCTAGCTGACGGTAGCAGAGCCGGCCCCGCACAAGGGCTCTGGAGCTTGAACATTTGCCACAGCCCGGCGCGATCCTTTCGACCCCTCTACTTCGAGCAAGCATCCTGCCATAGCCCAAAGCTTGTTCTCGTAGCTCTGAAGGAGCGGACTATAATAGCCAGGGGCATGCGCAGCGCAGCCCCTGGTACGTAACATGGCCGAAGCTGCGCGCCCTGAAAGGGCGCGCTACCCTTCTGTTCGATGAATACGCATGGAAGACAACGACGGCGGCATAGGAATTGATCTCCATTATTAGTGCTCCCATTCAGGGCTTGCGTGCAAGGGACGCTTGCTTTCCAGGGGCTGCGCTTGCCCCCGGCTATTATAGCTCGCTCCTTAGAAACTTCCCCAGTTTCATCGTTATTCTGCGTGTCGTTTTACGACAAGCTGGGGGACTCCTTAGAAACTTCCCTGTTTCTTCTTTATTCTGCGTGTCGTTAAAG
>JACOSC010000176.1 GCA_016179055.1 Acidobacteriota bacterium | reverse complement strand
GGCGGGAGTCAAGATTCCCGATGAAGCAATGGAACGTCTCAATCTTCGACTGCATCAGATCAATCCCAAGTGGAACTACACGATTTCGCCGCGGCAAGTGGGGCGTAAAAGTTAAACTTTATTTTGTGGAGAGCCCTAACCGGACAATTGGCTGCGACGCGCGCCCATGTGTGGCCGGTATGGTAATATTTTTCCGCAAGGCCGCCGGCCGATGGGGGATGCGGCAAGCTGACTGGTTCTGAGACCGAAGTAGCGCTCGCCTCCAGCACCTTCACCTTCTTCCGTGTACGAATCCAGTCAATGGTGATGAGCGCGAGAAACATGAGCAATACAATGATGACTACCATCGTCTTGTCTCCTCTTGAAAGAATTTCGAGGCGACATCAGATTTCTTCGTCGGAATCTTATGTCTGATTTTTCATTACACTCTAAGGCAAAATCCAAGCCAGAAGGAAAGAAATGAAACTGCGGAATAGGGCTTTGTGAGTCCAATAAATACAAGTTGTTAGCAAGGGTCATCCGAGGATTGTCTATTTTTGCTATAAATGAAATTTTTCCGGCGTTGAAATCTTCTACAGCACGTTTCTGAATTTTCCACAGTCGCAAGGCTGACTGACTGAAAGCTCAATACTTGTCGTTGCGTTGAATATTTCAACGGCAAGAGTTGAAAAGTTCAACGGTAGTGATACGTTCTTTCCCCCATCTATACTTATGGTGTGCGCATCGGATTATGCCGCTACAGCCAAGGGCAATGAGGAATTTCGAGTAGGGTTTTTCAAGATGATGGTGAACCGGGGGAATCAACGACAGAGCATAGATCATGAAAAAGCGGCAACCTGTGAAGACATTTTTTGGAAGGGGCTACCCCAAAATGAGCGATGCCTTTCTGCCTGACCGCTTTGTTTTACTAATAGCGATGGCTATAGCCGCATTGCACACACTTCCACCTGTCCAACAGGGTCTCTTCTATCGTTGCGCCACCGCCGCAATTTCCGCATACGTGTGTGATAAGGCGAAAACCCAATTTGGTCTCCTTTCTGAAAAGGAAAATAAAGCCTGAATCCCTTCGAGAATACTGTTGCAAGGAGGGTTTTATTAGTTTGAGAAGATGCAAAACCATTCGCCTTACAAAATGACCCGAGGGTGGAGAATTAAGCCATGTAAAGCCTGCCGGCCAATCCGCAAAAGCTATAAGCTTCAGGCTCGTTGATTTGTAAACTCGCTTCATTAGCGAATAAAACGAAAATTTTTGAACGTGGTATTTATCTCCACTGAAAAAGCGAAAAAGTTTATCTTCAAAGCTTGAAGAATTAGGGATCGATAAATATAAAAGCCCACCAGGTTTCAGAACTCTTTCTATCTCGAGTAAAACAACCTCAGGCGTAGAGAAGTGCTCAAAAACAAAATTGGCTACGACTATATCAAAAACATTGCCAAGGATCGGCAACGCGGCGCCATCACATTGAACGAAAAATGCATTCGCAGGACGTGGCCTACCGGATAGAGGAATTTCTTCATCAACCGCTATAATCTTAGATGGGAACTTTCCGTAGTTGAAGCTCCCCGCTCCTGCGCCTAAGTCTAAAATTCGTGCGGTTGGCTTGGTCAACCCATCGATTTCGTGAAGGAACAGCGCTTCTTCATTAAAAGATTTTCTGATCGAATAGCTTCCCATTTCTGTATAAGAGGCGTTGACACGGATTTGGCGTTAGGCCATCCCACTACAACTCGTCCGCGGTATTTTCATCGCCTTCTCCTGTTTCATTTCTACCACGGTATTCCACCTTAATCAGATGTCCAATTTTCGGGGTACATTATATCGCAACATACCACGATTTTGGACTAGAAAAATCAAGCGGTTTCTGGTATATACACTGTTGTCCATCCAAGATGGAAATTACTCGATCGATACGATTAAGGAGAAAGGTATGGCAAGAGAGTGTTACGTGTGTAAGAAGAGGGGACAGTCCGGCCACAACATAAGTCATGCTCATAATGTTACCAAGCGGCGCTTCAATCCAAACTTGCAGCGTCTACGGATAATTGAGGCGGGCACCAGAATGAGGGTGCGTGTTTGTACGCGTTGTATTAGATCGGGCTTTATTCAAAAGAGCGCCTGAAGATCACTGACCTAAGACTACGTCAACGCACTTCCCAAGAAGTCTCTTCATCGGTCTTATGGATTTGATCAGAGCTACCCACATGGTATCAGAGTTTTATTTAGCGTATGAATAGCTTTTATGCCGAGATGCCGTTGATGCTAAAATCGCATGCGTTGGTTGGCTTCCGCCAAATAGCCCTGCTTAGCCCTGCTTAGCCGCCTTGCCGGTCCGATCTACACCGATAACCCCTTCGACCTCCTTGACCAGTTGCATGATCCGTTGAAGATGCTTCACATTCGGGATTTCCACGGTGATCTCGAGCACCCCTCGGCCATTTTCCGTCGTGACGTTGGCGTTCCGTATATTCGTATTGGCGGTCGCAATCGCGGCCGTAATCCCAGCCAACATGCCTGGCCGGTCTTCCGTCAAAATAGAAATTTTCACCGAGTATAGATCTCCCACCGCCGTATCGGTCCACTCCACGCCAATTCGCCGTTCCGGATTGTGCAAGAGCCCCTCAACGTTTTGACAGTTAACGGAGTGCACCGAGACTCCTTTGCCGCGCGTAATATATCCGATAATCTCTTCGCCCTTTAGTGGCTCGCAACATTGCGCGCGATAGACCAGAAGATCGCTGTGCCCCTTGACCATAATCGGAGAGTCAGATTTCCCAAACACTTTTTTGACGGCCGTGGCTATCTTGGACTCTTTCTCTTCCACGATAGGCCCCTGCACGCCGTCGGGTAGGACCCTATCGAGAAACTCTCTGCCCGACAACTTGCCATAACCAATCTCGGAATAGGCATCCTCGAGTTTTTGTAGGCGGAGCCCTTTGAGCGCTCGCTCCAAGCTTTCACCCTGCAAGTACTTCTTCACCTTCAAATGCAATCGCCGAATCTCCTTGTCAAGGATCTTCTTTCCCAGACCGATGGATTCCTCGCGTTGCTTAACATTGAGGTATTGTCGAATACGATTGCGCGCCTTTGATGTCTTTACAAATTGCAGCCAATCGCGTCCAGGCTCATGCCCCTTCGACGTTAGAATCTCGACGATCTCTCCATTGCGCAGCTTGTATTTCAGCGGAACTAGTCGCCCGTTAACCTTGGCGCCCACACAGGTGTGGCCGACCTCCGTGTGAATGGAATAGGCAAAATCGATCGGCGTAGCGTTGCGCGGGAGCGTAATAACGTCGCCGTTAGGGGTAAACGAATATACTTCCTCCGGGTAAAGATCAATCTTCAAATTGCTCAGGAATTGATGCGGGTCCTTTACATCTTTCTGCCATTCTAAGAGATGCCGCAACCAGGCAAAGTTGCCATCATCCTTGCCTGCGCCCAAGCGTTGCTCCTTATATTTCCAGTGCGCGGCAATGCCTTCTTCGGCCAGATGGTGCATTTCTTTTGTGCGGATCTGCACCTCGAAGGGTTGTCCATTTTTACCGATGACGGAAGTATGTAACGCCTGGTATAAATTCTGCCGTGGCATGGCAATATAATCCTTAATCCGGCCTGGCACGGGCTTCCACGTATTGTGGACGACGCCGAGGGCAGCATAGCAGTCCTTGACGGAATCGGTAATTATCCGAATAGCAATGAAATCATAAACTTCATCGATACTGATGCTCTGGCGGCGCATTTTCTGATGTGTGCTATAAATGCGCTTAATGCGATGCTCGATGGAGGCGGTAATGGAGTGTTCCTTCAGCTTCTTTTCCAAAGTCTTCATGACTTCGGCAATAAACTCTTCGCTCACGGCCCGCTTTTTCTGGGTTTGCGCGACGAGCTGCTGATAAGCTTGTGGATCAATGTGGCTAAAAGAGAGATCTTCTAATTCACTACGAATCTTGCTCATGCCCAAACGATGAGCCAAGGGTGCGTATATCTCGAGTGTTTCTTTGGCGATGCGCTCACGCTTTTCCGGGGGAAGGTACTCAAGCGTCCTCATATTATGAAGACGGTCGGCCAACTTAACCAGAATAACGCGGATGTCGTCCACCATGGCCAAGAGCATCTTGCGAAAATTTTCGGCCTGTTTTTCATGTCTGGACGCAAACTGGATTTGGCCAATCTTGGTAACGCCATCGACGATATGGGCAATGTCCTCCCCGAACTGTTCCCGTATCATGTCCAGCTTAGCGAGCGTATCCTCAACGACGTCATGCAGCAGCCCAACCGTCACACACACAAGGTCCAGTTTCATATCCGCCAAAATGTTGGCGACTTCCAAAGGGTGGGACAGATAGGGCTCCCCCGATTTCCTGACTTGCCCTTTATGGGCAACGGCTGAAAAGACATAGGCGCGGCGGAGCAATTCCGTATTTGACTGATATTGCTCAACTTTTTCTAAAAGAGCTTCAAATCGAATCATAAGGACACACCGCGGAAATTTTCACTATGTATTAATTTTCCGTCACGCGTTAAAAAGAGTCAAGCCCCTTGCATAATAAGATGTACTGAAAAAAAAAGGCGCGTGGTCCACGCGCCTGTAAGAATTCGCCTATGGTGTTTAAGCAATTTTCTTGGTTTTGCCTTTCTTCGCCTTCTCCGATTCCTCTTTCCGATGCAGTTCCAGCGCTTTCAGCGACAATTGATCGGCCTTGCGGTTCAGTTCTCTTTTCTGATCTTCCTCTTTAGTAAACTTAGCTTGCTCTCGATAAAGCAGATTCAAGTAATCGACGGCATTAGAGAAATCAGGATTTTTTTCTAAGGCTTTACTAAGCACGGTAATGCCCTCGTCAATAAGCTTGAGCGTCTTCGCTTGCTCTTCCTCGGATAGTTGCGCAACGCCTTCTCCGGTTGTTCCCGTCTTTCGAAAAGAAAGCTTAAAGTCGATGACGGCAATCCGATAGAGCCCCTCTGTATTGTCCGGCTGCACTTCCAGAATTTTCCGGCACCATTCCTTGGCCTTATCCACATTCTCTAGGTCTTCGTAGAGCACCGCGATGCTGGTCATGGCGATAACCTTCAAGTCCGTGCGTTCGCCGGCCCGCTCGACAACTTCTTGATACGTCTTGATGGCGGCGTTGGCATTATCCTGACGACCGGTCGAGAGCGCCGCATAGGTCATTCCCAAGTAAAGGTAGGAATTGGTTAGACTAGGATCCAGCTTGATAGATTCCTTAAAGGATTCGACGGCCTCGTCGTATTTCTTCTCACTATAAAAGCGAACGCCCTTATTTAGGTGATCCCTCGCTTTAAGCTTAGCGATCAAGCCACAACCAGAAAGGCCAAAAACTAGGCCGATCCCCAGTAGAACGATGATCGCGCGTTTTATCCCCAACCTCATGTAAGAATCTCCCAGAAATTAATGAGTTAGACGGGGCGGCTATTAACCCTTCGACTCTACCGTAATTAGTCCAATATCTCCAACCCCGGCGCCTTTGGCCTTGTCGATGATATTAACCACTTGACCGTAAGGCAGCCGTCCCGCGCCACGAATGAAAAGATTCTTGTTGGCGCGAGCCCCATAAATTTTTTGCAGGCGCTCCTGGAGAACATTAATATCCACCGGCTCCGTATTGATTTGGATTGACATATCGGCGTTAACCGTGACCACAATCATGTCAAGATTGGGTGCGGCTTCCGTGTTTGGAGGGGGCGGTTGCGGCACCCGTACGTCCAGGTCATGCTTCTTGGTAGGGGTCACAACCATAAAAATAATTAGCAACACCAGCAGAATATCGATGTAAGGGGTGATGTTAATATCAGACTTCGGCCCCTTAGCACCGCCAACGGCCATTCCCATATTTGGACTCCTTCTTGGCTAATCTTTCGGGAGAATTAGCGGCGTTCCTTAATTTTCTCAGTGATGAGGCCAATCTTTTCTACGCCGGCGCCGCGGCATAGATTGATTACTTCAACGACGTCCTCATAGGCGACGTTGGTATCCCCTTTGATAAACATCACCTTGCCACTTCCCGGCTTAGACATCTTCTCGTTGAGCTTTGATACCAAGTCGTTCTTCGAAACTTTGATTTTACCCAGATAAATGTTGCTCTCCCGGCTGACGGCAACGATTACCGCATTTTCTGAGTCAATCTGCGAGTTTTCGACAGGATTTACGCCTTTTGGTAAATTGACTGTGACGCCGGGCTGTAGGAGAGGCGTTGTGATCATGAAAATGATCAAAAGTACGAGCATGACATCGGCCATCGGCGTCACGTTGATATCCGAGGTGACGGGGGGAACTGAATGTCTACTAGCCACGTTCGTGTTACCTCCGCTTCTTTAAGAAGTAGTCCACCAATTCGGAAGAGATATTATCCATCTCAACGGTAAAGACTTCGACTCGATTGATAAAATAGTTGTACATCCAAACCGCCGGCACCGCCACAAAAAGACCAAGGGCCGTAGTGACCAACGCTTCCGAAATACCGCCGGCGACGGCGCCGATACCCGCCGTTTCCTGAGTTCGCATGCCTTGGAAGGCGTTGATGATTCCTATGGTCGTTCCAAATAATCCAACGAAAGGCGCCGTGCTGCCAATCGTCGCAAGTCCGGAAATGCCCCGTTTGAATTCGGCAACGCCCAGCGCCGTAGCGCGCTCAAGAGCTCGCCGCGAGGATTCAATGATTTCGCCCGGGATCTCGCCGCCGCGCACGTGCGCCTGAAACTCCTGCAGACCACTCGCCAGAACTTTGGCCAAATGGCTCTTCTTGTGCTGCTCGGCTAAATTAATTGCTTCGTCGATTCGGTTGTCCTTTAGACATTCGACCACTGCCGGCGCAAAAACCAAGGACTGTTTCTTCGCCGTTCGGAACGTAAGGTAGCGCTCAATCATGATCGTAATGGACCAAAACGACATGATCAATAAAATAACAACGACCCCGATAGCCAGCGGGGTCATGCTCTTTAACATTTCAACCAGGTTCAATCCACCCATCGCGTGTTTACCTCCACAGATATTTTATTGGGATTTCATTAATTCTTAAGCGTGAAATTGACCGTTACCGTAGCGGTTACGGGCACCGGTTCATTGTTCAGCAAAGTCGGAGAGTAAATCCACTGCTTGACGGCCTGTAAGGCGGCATCGTTCAGCAAAGGATTTCCACGTATAATGGTGACGTCCTCTACGCGGCCTTGCTCATTAACGATAACATTCAAGATTACTATTCCGGAAACGCGCGCCCGCTTGGCCAACTCAGGATAGGATGGCTCCACCCGCTTGACCAATTTTGACTGAATCACATCGCCACCGACTCGTATCGGTTTGGGACGCACTTTCGGCTTCGGCGGCGGCGGTGGTGGCGGCGGCGGCACGGCACCCCCCAGCACTCCACCCGTAACGCCTCCTACCACTCCACCAACAACGCCGCCGGCAACGCCGCCGGCAACGCCACCGACAATCCCGGAAATACCCCCAAGATTAATCGGCTCGTCGGAAGGCGGAGGGATATCTTTCGGTACAGCCGTCGGAGCTACGAATTTTGTCGGATCAATCACGCGCGCCGTTTCAACCGGTCTCACCGGCGCGGCCGAAGGTGGTGGCGGCGGTGGTGGTGGTGGTGGTGGCGGAGGCGGCGGCGGCGGGGCCGCTAAGAACGTCAGCAACTCCTCTTGGGGAATACCCTCAAAGAAGATCATAGGGAGAATAATTAGAAATAAAATCGCCACCGAATGGAGTGTCAAGGATATGAGAAAGGTAGTACCCGTTCTACGCTTTCCAGCACTTCCTCCGGATTCGATCAACGATGTTTCAAACATAGTCCATTTACCTCCCCTAGTACGCCTCGATTCATTAACTGCGGAAAATGTTACTTTGATGAAACCTCAATGTCAAGCGAAATCTCCCCTTACGCGAAAAGGCCATGCCGTTCCATGATAGCCCCCGCTAGGGGCGTATGCCGCCGGCAACGGCCGCTCGCTACGCGCGAACTCTTCGTCTCTCCAAGAGATTCTCCCAAAATACTAGAATCGGCGCGGCGATGGCAATCGAGGAGTAGGTGCCAATGATGATGCCAACCGTCAGCGCGAAAGAAAATCCGCTCAAGACTTCGCCGCCGAAAATCAGCAAACAGCCGACCGATATAAATACGGTAAACGAGGTTAAGAGCGTCCGCGAAAGCGTCTGATTGATGCTCTTATTGATAATATTGGAAAGGCTTTCCTTGCGCATTACTTTTAGGTTTTCTCGGATCCGATCAAACACGACGATCGTATCATTGACCGAGTAGCCGATCAAAGTGAGCAGCGCCGCGATAACGGTCAGAGAGATTTCCTTGCCGGTGATGGAAAACAATCCTACGGTAATCAGTACATCATGCACCAAGGCAATGACCGCGCCCATTCCGTAAATCAAACCATCCACCAGGAAATTCTTTTGCTTAAAGCGCCAGCCAATGTACACCAGCATGGCCAGTACGGAATAGGTCACGGCATTGAACGCGCGCTGTTGCAAATCTTTTCCCACAACCGGCCCGACGCTTTCTACCGCAATCGAACGGAAACTCCCCAAATAAAAGACCTGTGACAAAGCGGCCATCGCCGCATCGGTCAACTCCGGCGCGGCGCGCCTGACCTCGTTAAAATCATGGAAAATGCCCAAAGTTTCACGGCCCTTCAGGATCCGATTGGCGATATCATTATAAGTTTTAACTTGGTCTTCTTCCGATTTTTTACCCGGCTTGAGACCCAATGGATCCACTGTTCTCAGCTTGGCCGGCAGATCGGCGCCGGCCATGTTATTCAAATCCGCTAAGGGAGAATTGACTTTGTCGGCATCAAACGCGCCGCGCAATTCCTTCAGCACTTCCTCGCTGCCGGAAACCTGCTCATGGGCGCTGGGCACGTGCTCGAGGCGGATCTGCACTTCATGCTTATCCGCCGTGTCAAACTGTTGAATCGAGGCATTTCCCAAGGCCGCGCGAATCCTATTCAGATCGGGTTCTTTTTGAAACTTGACGTAAACCATGGTGCCTCCCGTGAAATCAATCCCCAACCGGGGACCTTTTTTAATCGAGAGGGAGGCTAAGCCTGCGAAAATAAGCACCATCGACACACCGATCAGATACCACTTCTTGCCTATCCAATCGATGTTAACATTCTTGAACAGCTCCATGAATTAACCGCTCCTCATGCGTAAGATTGACTTAGACACGGAACCCAACAAATTGTTCCCGGCCGGCGGGCGCGCCACTATATAGAAAGCTTCGAGACAGGGCGCGTCGCTAGGGCCGTTTCAAAAACCACGCGCGAAATAAAAATTGATGTGATCAGATTGGCTACCAGACCGGCGATCAAGGTCACCCCAAACCCTCTTATCGGTCCCGTGCCAAATTGGATCAAGAAAATAGCTGAAATGATCGCCGTGGTGTGCGTATCGAAAATAGTCCAATATACTCGATCAAATCCGGCGCCCACGGCGAACTTGATGGTTTTCCCGAGACGGAGTTCTTCCCGTATGCGTTCGAAAATTAAGATATTCGAATCCACGGCCATGCCCACCGTAAGGGCAATGCCGGCGATTCCCGGCAGGGTTAGGGTTGCCCCCACTTTACCCATAAAGGCCAAGAGCATGATCAAGTTTATAATAAGAGCGCCGACGGCGTTTACACCGGACCAGTGGTAATAGACCAACATCACTAGAACAACCAGCACAAATCCAATGAGTGATCCCGTAATACCGGCGCGAATAGAATCGGCTCCGAGCGAGGCGCCCACCGTACGCTCTTCGATGATTCGCAACTTCGCCGGTAACGCGCCCGACCGCAGAATCAGAGCCAGGTCCGTCGCTTCTTCCGGCGTAAAGGTCCCGCTGATCGTGGCCTCATCAGAGGGGATCCGTTCCTTAATCACCGGGGCGGAATGAACTTTCCTATCCAGGATAATCGCCAACTGCTTACCGGTATTCTGTCCGGTTACGGCGGTAAACATCTCGCGCCCCTCGCGCGTCAGCGTAAAGACTACTTCATAGGACCCGCGATTAGGATCGGGCTGCGGACGAGCCGTCTTCAGGTGCTTGCCCGTCACGGCGGCCGTTCGCCTTACCACGTACCAGCCGCCGCTGGGCGTGCCGTTGCCGCTGTGCGAGTCTCGGCCGCTGTACGGAAGCACGTCATATTCGGGAGGCAATATCCCATTCGGAAATGATTTAATGGCTTCTTCACGGGAGGGGAAATGATGTTGCTTATCAGGATGGACCAGCCGAAACTCCAGTTGGGCGGTCTCTTGGATAATTTTCTTGGCTCGCTCAGGATTCACGCCGGCCAACTCGACTATAATCTGATTGGCTACCTGATCTGCCGTGTTGCGACCGTAAATCTGTATTATGGGCTCGGAGACCCCTAGCTCGTTCACCCGTCTATCGATAACGTCCCGTGCGCTCCGCACCGTATTTTCCATCTCTCGGCGCGCATAGGCCGGCTCCATAGTCAGCGTGTAGGTAACGCGGCCGGCCTGAGTAGACGTGCTGGTGCTGTAATTGTATTTGTACGACTGGTCAAGGTAAGCCCTGGCATCAATGTCTTTGTCCGAAGGAACATTGCTGATCTGGAAGCTTCGGTCGCTATTGTTCGGGCGCCGAACATAGTCATAAGGGATGTTCTTCTCACGAAAATCGATCTCAGTCCGCTGTACCGCATGGTCCAATTCCTTGGCCAAGGCATCCCCGGTATCCACTTCCAGTCGCAGATGGGTCCCCCCTTGCAGATCAAGTCCCAAGTTGATCGGCGGCGCGGTAAACACTCCTGTGGCATCTTTTCCCGCCTCCGGCGTGGCCTTCTTCAACAACGCGGGAAGCAAATTTGGGTAAACGCCATAATAGGCACAGACAACCACAAGAATGGCACTTATTATAATACGATAACGTAGCCTCTTATTCATAAAGCGTGTCCTAAGTCTCTTCCTCTAATTAGGCGTTACTACGGCTCAGCGGTCTCGGCCTTTCCCGCAAGCCCGCGCGTATTTAGATTAATACCGAGTATGCGAGTGGATTCAGAAATACTCTCGTGTTGGCATGCCTGCAAAAACCGTTTCCACCAGGCCCGCATAAGATCGTCACTCGTCAGTAACACTGGCCACCTGTGAGGCGCCCGCCGGCCTTCGACGATAAGTGACATGGCTCTAGGCTTACTTGGATTCCTCTTGAGATTGTAAGGCCGCAACGGCATTCTTGGAAATCTCTATCTTAGTTTGCTCCGCCACCTTGAGCATGAGCGTAGTTTCCTTGACTCGGTCAATGGTCCCGAAAACGCCGCCAGTGGTAATGACCTTATCGCCCGCCTTGAGATTACCGATCATCGCGTCGATCTTTTTTTGCCGTTTGCGCGTCGGAAGAATAACCAGGAAGTAAAAGATGACTACGATAATAACCGGCAACAGAAAGCCGCCCATCATGGCGGGACCTTGTTCTGCCAAGAAAAATGGAGGTGACATTCGTTTAGGTCCTAGTGTTGGTATTATTGAGTCTCATGAGTCATTAATTAAAGTCCAGAGGCCTGCTCGATCTAATCCCTGAGTGAAAACTGAACCCCTCACACAAGCGACGCTAACTCTTTTAATAAGGTTCGCTTACACTCGCCAAAGGTATTGGACGCAATAGCTTGCCTTATTTTCTGCATAATGTCAAGATAAAAGTACAGGTTGTGATAAGTGTTTAGAATCGCAGAAAGAATCTCTCCGGCTTGATACAAATGCCGAAGGTAGGCCCGTGTGTAATGACGGCAAACGTAGCATCGGCAAGAGGGATCCGGCGGCCCTTCGTCACGCGCATAGCGCGCATTTTTTATGATCAGCTTACCCCGCGAAGTGAAGAGGCAGCCGTTACGCGCATTTCGTGTAGGCAGCACGCAGTCAAACATGTCGATGCCCATTGCCACGCAAGCGATAAGGTCTTCCGGGGTTCCCACTCCCATCAAGTAGCGTGGGCCATCGTCGGGTAATAGGTTGGCCGTAAGCGCTACCACATCGTACATGGCATTCTTGGGCTCCCCCACACTTAGCCCTCCGATAGCCAACCCCTCGAAGCCCAAAGGAAGCAGCTTATCGACCGCCAGCTTGCGCAGCTCCGGGTAAATTCCCCCTTGGATAATGCCGAAGAGCGCCTGCCGATCCGATTTAAACCGCTGACGACAGCGCGCCGCCCAGCGTGAGGTAAGCTCCAAAGATATGCGAGTCATTTCGACGGTCGACGGATACGGCGTGCACTCGTCAAACGCCATAGCAATATCAGAACCGAGCGCCATCTGAATATCCATGGCTTTTTCGGGAGAAATGAAATGCTTAAGACCATCTAAGTGGGAGCGGAAGGTAACGCCTTCTTCCGAGATTTTGCGCAAGCCTTGGTGGCTCATGACCTGGAAGCCGCCGCTATCGGTAAGGATGGCGCGCCGCCAGGCGATAAATTGATGAAGGCCGCCAAGATCTCTGATGAGTTCGTGTCCCGGACGCAAGTATAGATGATACGTATTGGACAAAATGATCTGGGCGCCGAGCTCCGCAAGCTGCTCCTGCGGGACGGCCTTAACGGTGCCGGCCGTGCCCACGGGCATGAACACGGGTGTATCAATGACGGCATGCGGCGTAGTGATTCGGCCAAGCCGGGCGTGACTCTGGTCATCGCGCTTTTCCACAGCAAAATGAAATTCTGTAGAACTCATAGGACTACCACTCCATGCCGACTTAGCGACAAGGACGCTTTCCCAGTTCCCCCACCGGCCTTACCCATCCGCGTCCAATTAAAAACGGACTATACCAGACGTACCGACGCCATCACAAGAGGCCACAGCGCGCCATAGAGCGTATCCCGGACAATACGAGAAGCTGCCGCGATCGCGCCGACCCGATGGCCGGCAGTCCATAGGATCCCATCATGAGACTCCGGCACGCTGAAGCGGTGACGCAACTCTGCACTCTGTCAATTACACACTCGCCGAGAATTCTGCCACGTACTATCTTGAAATTACCTGGGAGCGCCCCGACTACCGTCGGGGCGCTCCCAGGGTGCCGTTGCTGTTTTCATTCGTTGTGGCGCCCCACCCAGGGGCAGGAAGAACTCTCTTGATTTTGGCGAAAAGTTTGATAAACTGGAGTCAACATCCTTGTTCTGGGGACAAGAGACCTGAATGGAATTGCCGCGCACAATTTATGATCTATAGGAGGATGCTCAATGAACCTGCTGCGGAAATCTCTTTTGCGCTACGCCACATTTTTCTTGTTTATTTTCCTTATCGGCAACGGCGTCTTTGCCTTGCGGATTGTTCGTTATCCCTACCTTCAAAACACGACGGAAGACTCATTAATCATCGTATGGATTACGGATCAAAATGGCGACAGCCTCGTAGAATTCGGACTGACCCCGGAGCTTGGTCAAGAGGCCAATGATCCTACATCCACCACGCGTCACGCCGTTCAGCTCAGTGGGCTGGCCACCGACACCACGTATTATTATCGCGTCAAGACCAATGGCCAAATCTTGAGCGAAATCGAATCCTTTAAGACGGCTAACGGCGCGGATAACCCGTATTTCACGATGACCATCTTTGGCGATAGCGGCGAAGGAACTTCCGCCCAGCATGCCGTTGCGGCACAGATTGCCGCCATTCAACCCAACTTGATTTTGCACACGGGAGACGTCATCTATCCCAACGGCGCGGATTTTTTTTACAATGCTCGTTATTTTGATATTTACCGGGATACCATCAAGGCTGTCCCCGTCTTCCCTTGCTTGGGCAACCATGATTATTTGACCAGCCGCGGTGGACCGTATTTGCGGAACTTCTATCTGCCGGATAATGCGGTAGTACCCGAACACAAGGGCCGATATTATTCGTTCAACTACGGAGGCGCCCATTTTACCGTGCTCGATACCGAATTAGTGCCCGGTGGCGTAGGCAATGCCGATCAGCGAGCTTGGTTCGAAGCCGATCTCGTCGCCGCTCAGGATGCCCTTTGGAAATTCGTTTATTTCCATCGTCCCCCGTTCAGCAGTGGTCGCCATGGGAGTTCCATCTCCATACGCAATGTAGTCGCACCGCTGGCTGAAAAATATAATGTGGATTATGTGTTCAGTGGCCACGATCACACGTACGAGCGTACCACACCGATCCTGGATAGTGCCCCCAGCAGCAAGGGGGTTCTTTACCTGGTTACGGGTGGCGGCGGAGCTTCTCTGTATGACGTTGGCCGCAGCGACTGGACGGCTTTTTCAGGCAAGTTTTACCACACCTCCAAAGTAACGGTCGAAAACCTAATTTTGACGTTGGAATCTGTAGATTCAACCGGCGAAATACAGGATAGTTTCGTGTGGCGCAAAGGGGTCCTGGTAAGTTCGATCAGCAATCAGACCGGCGAGCCCCGGCCGGATGCTCAGGTCAGAGTACTGATCGGCGCACGCCAACGCGCCCAAAGGGCGACCGACGGAGATGGTATTGCCCTCTTTTATGTGGCAGAAGGGGAATATGCCCTTGAAGCGTCAGCGCCCGGCTGCCAGACCCAAATCATAGAAGGTGTGCGGATCCAAGCTGAGTTGTTGACGGAAGTGCCGGTTAGCCTTTCTTGCCCGTAGATTGGGATAGAACCGCATCACGCGCCACGACACGCCGTTCTTCCATGGAGACGGGGTGGCAGGATGGGCGCCTAACTGAGATTGCATTATTTTTTACGTAACTACTCAGCCCCGACACGTCGGGGCTGCTTGAATTTAGCCGGCCTTTCAAGGCCGATATAGCCGGTCCCCAGCGCACCGCCCGTCGCGTAGCGACGGTTGAAACGCACACGGTCAGGATTCAACCGTCCCGACGTGTCGGGACGGGGCGTTCCGCCGGTCCTTGCCCGCAGGCCCTAAAGGACCTGCCTAAAGTCAGTGGTCCCTACGGGACCAAAACAACTGAGCAGTTACTTTTTTACTTTGTATTTCGGCCTCCACTTCTGATATATTAGAATCAAATGGCTAAAGGCTAAAGGGGTACATAGGTCAGGGGCCAAAGCAGTACACCATTCATCGGGCTGGCTACGAAATCATCTACGAGAAAATCTCTTTAGGAGTAGTTCATGAGAAGACGGAAGATCACGCTGATCCTGGGTCCCGGCGGGCTGCCCGGTGGGGCCTTTGAAATCGGCGGCCTTCTGGCCCTCGAGGACTTCATCGGCGCTGATGTTTTTGATGTTGTCGATGAGTTCCAGGGGTCTAGTTGCGGCGCCGTGATTGCTTTTGCCATCATGTCTCGGTTCGATACTTCATCCTTGTATTCGGCGCTCCATCAGGACCATCCCTACTATTTCAAACTCTCAGATTTTTATGATCTCAATTTGAAGGAGCTCTGCAAGTCGGCTCTTGTTTTCCCGGTCCATGTCGCAAAGATACTGGGTCGCCTCGTAGGTCGAGATAATGTAAAGTTATATGAGCGTTTGATGGTGCCCATCCAGGAGATGCCGCTGAGCGGCCTGTTCACCACCGAAGGCATACAAGATTATATTCAACGCATCATCGATGATTTTTCCGTGCCCAGCCTTTATGGTGACTTTTGCAAGAAATGCGGCAAGGACCTGTACTTATTAACCACGGACCTCAGCAGCGGCGAACCTCTGATTCTTGATCCGGCTCACCATGGGAAAATGGAAATAAAGAAAGCCCTCGCCGCATCGGCCACGGTGGCGCCGCTTTTTAAGCCCATCGAGATTTCCAATAGCAACGGCAAGCGTCATAAACTGGCCGACGGCGCCTTTGCCATGTCTTTAGGAATCCGCCACGCTTATGAAAGAGGCGGGAGCCTGATCATCTACTTCAACCCGCTCAAACCCACAACCGTCAATAGAAACGTACGCAACGTATTTGACATTTTCGAGCAATTGTATCGAATCCCCGCACATACTCGGAAAGTCGTGTCCGAGATTGATCACGTGACGCACCATCCTGGAACCCTCATTGGATTTGAGCCCGACACCGATTCGATGTTCCATAACTTATTCCGATCGGATTTGCGACTGGATTATGCCGACCACGGCTACCTTTCAACGCTGAATAAGCTGCACCGTGATTACACAAGTATTAGGTCGGTGTTTGAGCGACATGGGCTGAGCACTCTCAGCCGGCGCCGTATGGCCGAGCTCCTACGAGATTTCGAACCGGGCAAGACTCTGCCGGCGCGGCGCAAGTCATGGATGATCGTAGAGCAAAACATCTTCAGCTCGATGTTCTATCACTCCATGGGAATGCTGGAAAACTGGCTAACCGGCTTTACTCACGACTAAAACGGTTCAGCGCCGGCGAAAGCCTACACGGTTCTATGGGTCTCCGACGCCGGCAGTGACGTTTTTTACGGTTTGGCATGCACAAGAAACTCCATCCTCTATCCTTGGAGGCCTGCCGCGGCGCACGGCTTTGCCCGCGGTGACCATGGCCGGCACGTGTCCCTGACCTTTACAGACGGGTTCAAAGCGTATAAAATATGGACCTATGAGCAAGGAAACGCATAGGCGTCCGGCTACGGGCGTGGGGCGTTTATTCGTGGAAGCCCTGCGCAGCATTTTCGAAAAGGAAGGCCCGACTACGGCCGGGGCTATTGCTTACTTCAGTCTTTTCTCAATCCTACCGGCCATGATCTTGATCATCACCGTGTGCGAGCATGTGCTGGGTGTCTTTGATCTGCGCAATACAGTAATTCATAAGGTTTTGGAAGTGTTCCCCGGCGCTCGCCCAGTTATACTGGAAAACCTGTCCGATCTTGCCACCCCTTCGTGGACGGTCTTATTCATTTCTTTATTGACATTTCTTTGGTCGTCTTCTTGGGTGTTCATGTTTGTGGAGAGCGCTCTCAATAAAGCCTGGCGCGTCACGCAGAGCCGCACTTTTTGGCGCAGCCGTATGATGGCGTTAGGAATGATAATTCTTTGCTTCATCATGTTGGCCGGATCCATTCTCTTAACCGGCACCATTGCATCAGTCCGCGCCATGACCTATCGCTTAAATACCGGGATCATGCCCGAATCGGTGTTAAGCCTGTTTTGGCAGTTGGTGCTGGCGATCACCGGCTTCTTCTTGAATCTGGTCGTTTTCACGCTCGTATATAAAATCGTTCCAAATACACGCGTAAGATTTCTGGAGGCGTTAACCGGCGCCTTGGTGGCCAGCGCTTTCTGGCAGCTCTCGAACTACATCTTCGCCTGGTATACGCCTTATTTTCTCCAGCACCAGAAGCTGTATGGGTCCTTAGGCGCCGTGATCGGCTTACTTACTTGGGTTTACATCTCTACGTTAATCCTATTGTATGGCGCGCACTTTTCTGTGAACATGCATCGGCTGAAAGCTATCGAAAAACGTAAGCTTGCCATCAAGCTGCGATCAACCCATTTAAGAAGTGCTTTACAAAACGTTAAGGACTAAATCCGCGCACCTCTGAGATACGCGACTGATTCCTCGTGAATACTTCCGACTTTGCATACCAACTGCCGTCCGAGCTTATTGCGCAGGAACCGGCAGGGGAGCGCGCCAACGCTCGCCTGATGCTGGCGCAACGGTCGTCCCACCGGCTGGAACATCATGCCTTCCATGATTTGCCGCAACTACTGCGGCGCGGCGATTTACTCGTCTTGAACAATACGAAAGTTTTCCCGGCGCGGCTTATCGGGCGACCCAAGGGCAAGTCCGGGACGGTGGAAGTCTTCTTGATCCGACAGGCCGACGCTCATCTATGGGAAGTTTTGGTTCGGCCGGGACGCAAGCTCCATAGCGGCGCCCATATCCTCTTCGGCGAAGGTCTAGTTGGCCATGTCGACAAGGAAGGTCCGCACGGACGGCGATGGATTCGGTTTGAATATGCGGGAGACTTCTTCACGATACTTGACCGTATGGGGCAAACGCCTTTGCCGCCGTATATCCATCGCGAGCGCGGACCTAGCTCGAGTGACAGTAAGCGTTACCAGACCGTGTATGCGCGTGCGCTGGGTTCCGTCGCGGCCCCCACGGCCGGTTTGCACTTTACTCACGAGATCCTTGAGTCCATGCGACAAAGCGGCATGACCGTATGCGAAATAACTTTGCACATTGGATACGGCACATTCCAACCGATCAGAACGGAATGCATTGAGAACCATCGCATGGAGCCGGAGCATTACAGCATCCCGCCGGAAACGGCCGATCTGATTAACGCACAAAAGGCGCGTGGCGGACGGGTCATCGCCGTCGGAACCACGACGACGCGTACGTTGGAAGCCGTGGCAAGGGCCCACGACGGTAAGATCGCCGCCGGCGCCGGCGTGACCGATCTCTTCATTTATCCCGGATTCTCATTCCAAATCATTTCTGGACTAATCACCAATTTCCATCTACCGCGCTCCAGCCTGCTTATGTTGGTATGCGCCTTTGCCGGGAAGGACTGGACCCTGGAATGGTACCAAGAAGCTATTCGCCAGGGTTATCGCTTCTACAGCTACGGCGACGCCACTCTAATTCTCTAACGAGGCGTCGCCTCAGACCAGGCCCGACGCCTTATGATCGAATTTCAGAAAAATTGAAGAACGGATTGACTTGTCGGCGAAGTATGGTAAAATTCCCCCGACTTGCACTTAGACAGATTCGATCAATACGCGTAAGTTTGAAGGAGGTGTGCGTGCCGACAAGAAAAGCTTATACGCTCATTTTTTCCCATCACGAGGGTTCCCACTTTAGACGCATTATTATTCCACGCTATCTTCTTTTTGTTGCCGTTGTCTTCACTGCCATTGGCCTGTGCACCGCGGCCGCCGGCGCCGTCCACTATTGGAAATTGTCGGTAAAGCTGGTGGACTACACGACGCTGGCCCGTGAAAACCAGGATATGCGGTTCGAAAACCAATCCTACCGAACTATGGCAAGGCACGTCCAGGAAAAGGTCTCCGTCCTGGAGATGATCTCAAAAAAGCTCACCGTTACGGCTGGACTCGAATCGGCCAAAAACTTAGAGGATACGCTCGAACACGCGGCGAAGCCTTCGCCGGGGTTCCCGCCCGCGCTCTCGTTGGCGCCCAACCCGGAATTCCGACAACTCGATGAGAAAATGTTAACTATCGAGGCCACTTTGAGAAAAGTTAACGAGGCTTACAACGAGCAGTCCTTATTGACGGCCTATACTCCGTCCATATGGCCAGTGCTGGGGCCTGCATCGCGGGGATTTGGCTCGCAAGTGGACCCCTTGACCGGCGAAGATGGCCGCCATAGCGGTATTGATATACGTGCTCCCTATGGGCAGCGCGTACAGGCCTCGGCCGCCGGCATTGTGCTCTTCTCCGGTTATCGCAAAGATTATGGCAACCTGGTCATCATCGATCACAGATTTGGCTTAAGCACTTGGTATGGACATTTAATGCGAACGGCCGTGCGAACCGGCCAACGCGTACGTCGTCATGATGTGATTGGGCATGTGGGCAGCACCGGACGCTCGACGGGGCCACATCTTCATTACGAAGTTCGCATGAACGACGCGCCGGTGAATCCCCACAAATTTCTTTCAAGCAGACCAGCCAAGAAGCACACAATCATCGGTCGAAAACCTGAGGCCGCCGACTAGTATTACAAAGAGAGTTTTCATTTGAGCGTCCTCAGGCACTTTCCGGTACGCTTTCGCTGTGTGTGGCCAAGTTTATAGGATTGCTTGTGCGAAGTGAGAATGGTAAAATAAAGCAAATGCAATAGGAAATAGCCATGGAAAAACAGTACGTTGAACAACGCGACAGAGGCTACTGGGTTGCTGGCACTCGTGTCTCGCTTGATTCTATTGTCTTTGCCTTCCTGGACGGGCTATCGTCTGAAACCATTGTTGCCGAGTGCTTCCCCATACTTACGCTGGAGCAAGTTTATGGCGCAATTACCTATTACCTAGCTCATCGTGCCGAGATTGATGCCTACTTGAAGCAGGCGGCCGCCGAGTTTGAAGCTTGGCGACAAGCTATACCCCGGGCCGACCCCAATTTTTCTGAGAGGCTAGCAGAGGCACGGCGACGCATGCAGATGACCCGTCTATGAAAGTCCGTTTTCAGGCTGACGCCGACCTAAACCAAGTCATCATCAAAGCAACTATACGACACGAGCCAAGAATTGATTTCCGGACCGCGCTGACGGCCAATCTGCCCGGCTTGCGTGATAAGGATGTTTTGGCGCTGGCCGCGAGAGATGGCAGAGTTCTTGTGACGCACGACCGAAAAACAATGCCCAAACACTTTGCTGATTTCATCACTGCTGAAACAAGTACAGGGGTCCTGATTATCCCGCAGAGGCTATCGGTTGCTCATGCAGTGGAGGAAATAACCCTCATTTGGACTGCAAGCGAAGCAGAAGAATGGATAAATAGAATATACTCTCTACCATTATAAAGAGCCTAACATCGCGCTGCAGCCGACCGCCTGCAGCCGACCGCCTGCGGCGACGGCTGAGCGCTGCCGTTAGGCGGTGCTGAGGGATGGCACGGAATCAAACAAGAGATCGTGGCCGGTGTCTTGGCTTCGTTCCTGAAGTTCTGCTTTTCATACTCCTTTCACCGCTTATCTTGGTATGGGCGCTGTTTTATGTTCTGTGGGGGCTTATTCTTTATGTTGCCATGTGGTTAGTTTGGGGCCTCCGGGGACGCTTTGTGCTCTTTGTGTATTCAGACAGTCCGATATGGCGGGAATATATCGAAAGCGAAATTCTTCCTCGGCTTCGAGATCGTGCACTGAATCTATATTATTCCGCGAGGAAGAGCTGACGAAATTCCTTAGCCGTCTCTGTGTTCCAGTATTTAGGCGAGGATGGGGATTCCACCCCGCACAATCATGAGTTCCGATACTTTCGATAGTCTATTTGGCAACGGCTCTTGCGCAGAAAGTTCATGAACGGTTTATAGTCCACTTCTCCTATATTGAAGAGCCGAACCATATCCTTATAGCGGCCCTTGGTTGCTTCCAGTCCCAGCCGTATGATATCCGCCAACTGCCGCGCCGTAATCATCCGTTCAATATAGGGCGCCCTCACGACGTCCCAAAACGACTCCTTTTGTTGCACCATGCGGTCGTATAAGCGGCGGGCCGCGGGATCCACGGCCGAATCATCAATCTCCAGCGGCGGTCGCGGCAAGGCAGACGGACTTACCGACGGGTCACGCACGTCTTCGGGCAGGTCTTCAACCTTGAGCACATTGTCCTGAGAAAGGTAATACGCCGCTTCCATAATATTCTGCAGTTCTCGGACATTGCCCGGAAAGGCGTACCCTTGCAAAAATTTGAGGACGCTCCCCGAAACGGTCTTGTAGGTCTTATTGGTCACATTGAAGTGGCGTAGAAAATGAGTGGCCAGCAAGGGTACGTCTTCTCTGCGCTCGCGCAGCGGCGGCAGTTGCAGCCGGACAATATTCAGCCGATAGTAAAGGTCCTGGCGAAACTCGCCCGATTCCACAAGCTCCTTTAAATCACGATTGCTGGCGGCCACCACTCGCACGTCCACTTTGCGATTTTGAATCTCTCCCACACGCCGGACTTCCTTCTCTTGCAGAACTCGCAGGAGCTTGGGTTGCAGGTGAATCTTCAGATTGGAAATCTCGTCTAAAAATATCGTCCCGCCATCGGCGCTTTCGAAAAGACCCGCCTTGTCGGCGAGCGCGCCGGTAAACGCGCCTTTCTTATGCCCGAACAATTCGCTTTCCATCAGTTCTTCCGGAATGGCCCCGCAATCGACCGGAATGAAATTCTTCTCGCGCCGGCTGCTGTTGTAATGAATAGCTCTTGCGACCAGTTCCTTGCCGGTCCCGCTCTCTCCGCAAATGAGCACATTGGCTCCGCCTTTCGTTAAACTATCCAGCCGACGAAACAGTTGTTGCATGGGCAGGCTCGTGCCGACAATATTCTGGTACTGGTACTTGCCTTTCACCTCTTGTTTTAAATGAAAATTCTCCTGCTGTAGCCGTGCCTGCAAGCGGGCATTCTCGATGGTGATGGCAAACAAATTAGACAAGGAATCCAAAAACCGTGCGTCTCGCTCCGTAAACTGGTCTCTTGAAAAATGGTTGTCCAAGTAAATGATGCCGGTAACCTTCTCGCGCAGCTTGATGGGTGCGCAGAGGACGGTCTTAATCTGGTAATCGACAATGCTTTGTTTCGCCTTTAACCGGGGATCGACACTGGCATCCGTAGAAATGACCGGTTGCCCCGAGTGCAACACATCATTAACAATGCTCATGCTGATGGTCATGGTATCCGGAAGCGTTTGCCGCGCCGCATTGCGGCCGGTTTGCAGCCGTAGCTCTTCAGTCATCGGATCGATAATGAGCAAAAACCCTCGTTCGGCGCTGACCGTTTCCAGCACCATATCGATAATCCGCTCGAACAGGCGCTCCAGATCAGGCATAGAATTTATGACATCGCTGATTTGCGACAGCGTATTAAAGTAATGGTCATCCGGATAAGCCGGCGCGGGATGGCCGGCATTGTCGTGCCATGGCATAGGTTGGGCTCCTAATAACCGTTGCCGGACAGCTTTAAGCTCTCGAGCAAGGTTGACTTTCGTTGGATCTTCCATATAAGCGCTTTCCATCCCTTTGGGCACATTGCTCAGAATTTGGGAAAGGACTTCCATACCGCTCAGGAAATACTTTTCGGCCCTAGCATAATCTTGCATAGCCGAGTAGACCGAGCCCATATGATAGTTCAGGGATAATAGCAATTCCGCCGTCTCGGCGCCCTCCATAAGCTTGAGTGCGCGCAACAAAGCCTGCAAAGCCTCTTCAGGTTGCCGTTGCTCCATTACCCTTGCTTTGAGCAACAGCGCTGATCCCAAGCGCGGCGGAACGGCGTTCGTTTCGCACAGACGAATGGCTTCGGCCAGCAGTGGCTCACAGGCATCTCCCCGGCCGTTTTCAAAATAAAAAATGGCCAAATCCAAAAGGCTCGCCGCCAACTGCTCCGGGCTCTCCAACTCACGAAATGTCTGAATGGCCTCATTAAACAGAGCCTCGGCGCGCGGGTTATTATTCATCGCCTGTGCCCATTGTGCGTGCGCCAGCAATGCTTTCCCATATTCGGGGCGGCTGCCCAGCGCGCGACTCAGCTCGACGGCATCCTCAATCCGAGAGAGCGCCAACGACGGCTGCCGCAACGCCAGATAAACTCGCGCTTGTTCATTCAAACTGTATACTTTGACCTCTCGCGACCCAATCTCATCGGACAAGGCGGCGCTGTTGGCCAGGCTCGCCAGCGCTTCTTGATAACGGCCCAAGCCGGCATAGTTGAATCCGAGATCGTTGTAAATCGACGCTTCCAAATATTTCTGCGTTACGGGTAGTGTCTGCTGACCCTTCTCCAGCCACTGAATCGCTTGCGAATGGCGACCGGACGCCCCGTAAGGATTGGCCAAGTTTATATACGAAACCACTTGCCCGAGTTTGTCGCCCATCCGTTCACGAATTTTTAGCGCCCGCGTTTCAAAGCGGATCGCCTTTTCATGCTGGCCGGTATAATGAAAGATGGTGCCGATGTTCGAGTACGCGCTGGCAATACCGGACATGTGGCCGGAAGCCTTGCAGGCCTCCAGCACACGCCGGCCATAGGCCATGGCAGATTTGTATTCTCCCCGGTAGAGATAACAACCGTAGAGTGTATTATAAATATCCACCGTCCATAAATCGTTATTGCCGGGTTCAACGCCTTCCAACCCGGCCAGTCCATGTTTCTCTGCTTGATCATATTCGCCCAATCGCAAGTGAGTCCAGCCGAGCCGGCCGAGCAGCTCGCTGCGCAAACGCGGCTCGTCGAGCGACGCCAGGACGTCCAGTCCGGCCTCGAACTGCGCAATCGCCTGGCGAAATTTCCCACAGCGCTCCAGCGCCTTTCCGAGTTTTAAATGCCAGCGTGTAAGAGTCGCCGGCGGACTCGAGGCCGCCCCGCGCTGAAGCAAACCTTCAAACAACTGCTGCGCCGCCGGCTGGCCCCCTTTGTGATAAAGGAGGTCGCCCATATTCTCCAAGATGTCCTCGCGCACTGCGGACTCTGAAGGTTCCAGCAGCTCTAGCGCGGTTTTAAAATAGTCCAGCGCCGGTACAATGTTAAAATATTTTTGCAACTTGGCGCCGGCCAGAAGAGCGTAACGCTTGGCGCGGCTCTTATCTCCGGCCTGAGTGAAATGATAGGCCAGGTCTTCCACGTTGGCGTCTCCGCCGGCGACCATAGCCTCCCACGCTTCGCCGATCCGCAGGCACCCGGCCCGCTTAAACTCCGCATCCAGGGTTTGATAGACGACCTCTTTCATCTTGCCATGCCGGAAGCAATATTGAAATGAGTCTTGCGCCGGCGTGGCCAACAGAATTTGTCGCCTTTCCAATTCGCTCAAGGCGTCCATCAAGGACTCCCCGCTCAGCCCAGCCACGCGCTCTAAGAGATCACCGGTCGCCGGCCCATTAAAGAGCGCAAGTATTTGCAACAGTTCTTTGGCGCTTCCCTCAAGATTCTGAACTCGGCGCACGAAGGCTTTCGCCACGGTATCGGGAATACAAAGCACCGACAGCTTCTCCGGGGGCAGCTCCCAAAATCCCTGACGCTTGGTAATGATCCTTTCATCCACCAGCGCTTTAATCGATTCCTCTATGTAGAAGGGGTTGCCTCGGGCTTCCTGATGAACTCTGGCCACAAACCCGTCAGGTAGATTGGCCTTGCCGAACATGGAGCGCACCAACTCCTCGGTCTCTTTCATCGTCAACGCGCAGAGCGCCAACTCTTGAATTCGACCATCGGACCGTTGATCGAAAAGGAATTGCTCGAGCGACGATCCCGCCATCTCTTCACTGCGATAATCGCCGCAGACCAGCAGAGGGGCGTCCGCCATGGCCCTCAGCAAGTAGCGCAATAGCTCCAGCGACAACGCATCGGCCCATTGTAGATCGTTCAAAAAGATAACCATGGGTCCTTTCTGCGCGGCCTCGGTCATGAACTCCGCCAGACAGTCGAGCAAACCCTCCTTTTGCAAAGTGACGCCCGCCGTGGCGGCTTCCGTGTCGGCGCGGTCCGGCAACACATAGCACAGCGCCGCTTCGACGATTCGCCCGCGCGCCAACCCACCGTCGGTCCCCGGTGGATACAGGGAAGCCAGGGGCTTCAGTATCTCGATAAACGCTTGAAAGGCGCTGTTGCGGTTTTCATAACAACTGCCGCTGTAGACTCGTAGGCCCTCGGTTTGGCAATAGGTTCTGAACTCTTCTTTCAGGCGCGTCTTCCCGACGCCGCTTTCGCCGCTGATCAAAACACAGGTTCCTGCTTTATCTTCTTTTAACCGAGAGAGCGCTTTCTTTAATTCGGTGATCTCCCTGCGCCGACCCACCATGCGACCGCTCACTATGTACATCTTCTCGGTCGCGATAGTTTCCAATTCAAGCGGAATCGCCAAGTAAGGATTCAGCGCGGCAATGACTTCATTGGCGCTATTGAAGCGTTCCATAGGATCTTTGGCGAGTAGCTTCATGATGACGCCGGATAATGCGGGAAAGACGTCGGGGTTTAATGCCTGTGGCGTCTGCGGCATCTCATGCACTTGCTTTTGTACCAGCTCGCCAGGTTCAAGATCACCAAAGGGCAATTCCCCAGTGGCCATTTGATACAAAACCACGCCGAGCGAGTAAAGGTCAGCCCGATGATCGGAAACTTCTCCCAGCAGTATTTCCGGAGCGATGTATTCCAGCGTCCCCGAGGTGAGCGGACGCCTATGACTGCCGCGTGGCCGGGAGAGCCCAAAATCCAGCAATTTGACATGACTATCGCCGGCCAATAGCATATTATTCGGCTTGAGGTCTCCGTGGATAATCCCTTGAGCATGGACATACTCTATTGCGCGGCACACTTCCGCCAGAATCTCAAAAAACGATGGGCAAGCGTCGGGAATGGCCGTCAAGCCCGGAGAATCAGAACCGAATTTAACCGCCGAAGTGGAATGGGCTGTTCCCTCCGTACTATTAGGCAATGAGCCCCGCCAGAAGGCTGGCCATGAGGCGTATCGCCGTATTGCGCTTACCAGGTCCTCGCCGGAAATAAACTCGGACGTATAATAAACTTCCTGGGAAGCGAGAATGCCGAAGTCAAAAACTTTCACAAGGTTGGGGTGCTGGAGTTTTTTCAAGAAACGAAACTCGTCGACAAAGCGTTTCTTTAAATTTAGGTCTAAGGATTCCGGCGAGAACTGCTTGAGGGCCTTGATTTGATCATCCTGCCAGGTGTCTTCAACTTGAAAAACCTGCCCGCTGCCGCCCTGACCGATCAGGCGTACAACTCTATACCGCTTGTCGAGCATAAGCGTACTCATGTTGCCTATCAATCGTGTACATCACGCCGCGGAGTATGACTACCGCAGACTGTAACTGTTCAGGGCGGTCGCCGGCCGGCCCACGAAAGGGACCTTGTTAATAGCCGTGGGTTTATCTTCTCATGTCGGACCTGGTTCGGCGGACCCTTGTGATTAATCTCCGGCCAATCGACAGGAGGCCGTTCGCAGGAATAGCGGTTGGAATCGCCCGTAAGCGCTTGTCAGCGCGACAGCCTTCATTTCAAACGGCGAGAAATATCTCCCGTAAGATTCTTGAATCGCTCATTAAGGACGTCGAAGCGGGCGCGTTGTTCCTCCGATAGATTACTTAAATGATCATGAATCACTCGCATGGCTCTATAAAAAGCCTGCATCTGTCCACCGGGTTTTGCTGTATTGAATTCTGCGGTCTGCGTAAGGAAGGCTTCCAGTCGGGTGGCAATAAGATCAGCTTCTTCGAGAAATTCGGTTATTGTCTTGGTGCTCATAACATTCTCCCCGGAACAATCAACCCCCCATCAAGCATGGCCCAAATCATAGCGTTTGTATTTTACAATATTTTAGTAAGAATTGAACTAGCGGCCGTATTGAATGGCCGGCGACATACATTGAATTCTCAAGTTTGAGACGCTATAGTGTTTTCTACCTTGAATTCACGGTAGTAAATGCTGTCAGCGTAACTTGTAAAGGAGCCGTCATCGGGATGATTACATTGGAGCGCGTGTCCAAGCAGTACGGAGAGAGCAAGACCGTGTTGGCGCTGCGCCATATCGATCTCACGCTGCGCCGCGGTGAACGCGTGGCGGTCATGGGACCCTCGGGGTCCGGCAAGACAACGCTGCTCAATGTCATATGCGGACTTGACGAGCCATCGGAAGGCCGCATACTTTTTGAAGGCCTTGATCTTTCGGCGCTGGATGATGATGCGCGTACGCGTTTGCGCCGCGATAAAATCGGCATGGTTTTTCAGACGTTCAACCTCATGCCGACCTTGTCTACGCTGGAGAATATTGCGCTGCCGCGGCGCCTGCAAGGCCAATCGCGGCGCGAATCCGAGCATCAGGCCCGCGCCATGAGCGAACGCGTAGGGCTCTCGCATCGCCTCGACCATCGACCGGATGAATTGTCCGGCGGAGAGCGCCAGCGGGTCGCCATCGCCCGCGCCCTGATCATGAATCCGCCGCTACTGCTCGCCGATGAGCCGACCGGTAACCTCGATTCGGCCACTGGTCACGAAATCCTGGAATTGCTCCACGCCCTCCATATCGAATTCAATATGACCATCCTGATGGTAACGCACAATATACAGGCCGCGGAAAGCTGCCGCCGCATTGTGACATTACGAGACGGCCAGATCGTCCGCGACGCCGTCACCGCCACGGCGGGAGAGGCGCATTGATGGGACCGGCCTTAATCGCCATATCACTGAGACAATGGCGGCGGCACCGGCTGCGCACGCTCTTGACGATAACCGGCATCATGCTTGGCGTCGCCGCGCACTTCTCTATTCGCACCGCCAACCTAACCTTAACCGGCTCGCTCAAGACCACGGTTGAAAAGTTGGCCGGCAAAGCCAACCTGCAAGTCAGCGCCGGCGAGTCCGGTTTTCCCGAATCGATTCTTGACCTAGTGCGAGAGTCGCCCGGCGTGCGCCTGGCCGAGCCGGTGATTGAGGTAGTGGCTCACACGGCGCTAAAGGATGAAGGAAACCTACTGGTGCTCGGTGTGGATACTATGGGCGATCAAAGTCTGCGCGAGTATCAGTTCGATGAAGCGCAGTCCGAAATTGGCGATCCCTTGGTTTATCTGGCCCAGCCGGATTCCATTTTGATAACGCGCACCTTGGCGGACCGGCACGGTTTAAAAGAAGGAGACCGCTTGCCGCTGTTCACGTCCCAAGGCCGTAAGGATTTTATCGTTCGGGGAATTTTTAAGCCGGTCGGTGTCGGCGAAGTATTTGGCGGGAATCTGGCCGTAGTGGATGTGTATTCGGCGCAGGCCATGTTCAATCGGGGACGAAATTTTGACCGGATCGATATGATAACCGACCCCGCTGTCCCGTTGGAAACCGTACGACACACTCTGTCCAGCCGTCTTCCCTCCGGCATAAAAGTTGACCGCCCATCTACGCGCGGGCAGGACCTGGAGGGCTTCGTGTCGGCCTTTAGCAAGGGACTGGCGTTGACCAGTTTTATTGCCCTGTTGGTCGGCGTGTTTATTATTTTTAACGCTTTCAGCATTTCGGTCAATCAGCGGTGGAAGGAGATTGGCGTCCTGCGCGCGCTGGGGGCGACGCGTTCCTCAATTCAGCGCATGTTTCTCGGCGAGGCGTTCCTCATGGGTCTCATGGGCGCGATCGGCGGAATCATCGGCGGCTATTACTTGGCCCGATTGGCCACGCAGATCATGGTCGTAACGGTAACCACAGTTTACGGTTTCTCCGAAAACCCGTCCACGCAGATCTTCCGGTTGGACTACGCGCTGCAATCGATGGCCCTGGGAATGGTGGCGTCTCTAATGGCCGCATGGCTTCCGGCGCGCGCCGCGGCTCGGTTGGATCCGGCGTTGGCTTTGCACAATATTGAAACGCGCCGCCGCGAGGCGATGCTTGGCCGCCCACGCTTATTAATCGGGATTAGCCTCGCCGTTCTGGGATTGTGTGGAATTACGGTGGTTCCGCCGCGTCCCGGCCTGCTTTTTCAATACGGGCCGATTATTAGTATGCTTATCGGCCTATTGGTCATCCTCCCTCAACTGGCCCAATGGCTGGCTTATGCGTTGCGGCCGGTGTTGGGAGGCTTTTTTGGTACGGAGGGCCTGCTGGCCGTCGATACGATGATTTACGCCCCTCGCCGAACCTCGGCTACGGTGGGCGCTTTGATGATCGGATTAATGTTTGTCTTCTCCACCAGCGCCTTAACACAAAGCTATCGCCAATCAATCATCAAATGGATGGACCGCGGAATCAATGCGGATATCTTTGTGAGCGCATCGGAAAACGCCCGCTCCCGCACCTATCATTTCAATGAGTCGATTGGCGAGCGCATCGCGGCCGTCCCCGGCGTGCGTCGATTGGAAAATGTGCGTTTCGCTTTTGTGCCGTTCCGCGACGATAACATTGCTTTGATCTCTATTGAGATGGGACCCTATTTGCAGCGAGTGCCGGTTGAGCCGGAGGAGGGGACCAAAGCCGAAATCATCGCCAAGCTGCCCACCGGCGAGGGTATTTCGGTTTCGCGTAACTTTTCCGCGCTCTATGATCTTCATCATGGCGATATTATTCGACTGGAGACGCCGAGCGGGCCATTGGAACGGCCCATTGTCGGCGTCGTAGAGGATTATTCCTCCGAAAAAGGGACTATCCTCATGGATCGCGAGCTATACATCAAATACTGGCACGATCGTTCGGTAGATTTTTTTGATGTGACGCTGCAACCTGATCACACGCGCGGCGCCGTTAAGGCGGCCATCCTCAAAAGCCTCGCCGGCGAGCAACGTCTCTTTGTGTTTACCAATCAGGAATACAAGGATTATATATTAAAGATCGTCAATCAATTTTTCGTTATTAACTACTTGCAGATGTTCGTGGCTATTATCGTCGCCGTAATCGGCATCATTAATACACTCATCATCTCCGTTTCCGACCGAAAACGCGAGCTGGGAGTTTTAAGGGCCATTGGCGGGTTGCGCCGCCAGGTTCGCCGGCTGGTCTTGTTGGAAGCGGTTTCCATCACTTTAATCGGCATTGCGCTGGGCGCGCTGGCCGGGGTGATAAACACACTTTTCCTCACGCGCACCGTGGCGTTCCTGCTGGCCGGGTGGACGATTCCTTTTTATTTTCCATTGGCCATCATCTTAGGCTCGGTTCCGTTTGCCCTTTTAGTGGCCCTTGGGGCCGCTTGGTGGCCGGCCGAATATGCCGTCCGCTTGCGTACCGTAGAGGCCATTAGCTATGAATAAGCCATGATCACAGCCGGCCGTCTGCGTAGTTGCAATTCTCGGAAATCCAATTCATTATTGGTTTCTGACAAGATGAAATTGTGTGGAGACAGGTAAAATATTTTTTGGAGTAGCCTTTCACGCTTTATTCATGCGGATATTTGCTGGGCTTTCCCGCGCCACTAATTTTTTTGAATTTTACCGGTTGGGTTCCGGCTCGTCCGGATTAGCGTTAATTCGCGTGCATTCGCGGTTACTAAAGAGGACAAACCTAAAAGAACCGCTAATGAACGCGAAGCGAGTAAAAAGATTATTAGTGTCTGACAAGATGTAATTGTGCTGAAACGGGTAATTATTTTTTGTTTGAATTTTTTTGACTTGATTCCGGCTCGTACGGGTTAGGTATTGTATGGGAAAATTACTTGTAATAGGCGGCTGGGTATTGTTGGCGAATCTATGCATGCCCGCCCTTGCCGCCGTGGATGCTCGCCGGATCATTGAGGAAGTATATCATCAAGATTCCAGCCGCGACACGACCTACCGCGCTCATATGGATGTCACGAACAAGAAGGGCGTCACTCGTCAAAAGAAGTTTGTGTTTAAGAAAATCGGATCGCTGGGCAACAGCAAGACCTTGGTGCGTTTTACATATCCCGTCGAGGTCCAAGGCGTTGGTTTGCTGACCATAAACCAAAAAGGCGGCCCGGATCGGCAATGGCTATACACACCGGCCATTCAGCGCGTACGCCGCGTGGCGCCGCAAGAGAAATCCAAACGATTCCATGGCACCGATTTCACACACGAAGATATGGCCGAGCGTCCCTTTGACGAATTTCGTTATAAGCTGCTGTCCACTTCAGAAACCGTTGACGGTCAAGCCGCTTATAAAATTGAGATTCGTCCGGTTGCCCCGGAGAAATCCCAGTACAGATATATACACGTGTGGGTCGCACGCGATAAGCCGGTTATCTTGCACTCGGATTTCTATGATGACAAGGACCGCAAGCTGCGGACCATGCATGCCGACGATATTCAGCGGATCTCCAATATATGGGTTGCCAGGCGCTTGGAAATGGTGTCCCCGTTGGATGGAACAAAGACGCTGCTGGTTCTCGATGAAGTTCATTTCAACCAGGGTCTCCGCAATGATCTCTTTACGCAACAAGCCTTGGAAAAGGGAGACGCCTTTTGAAGCCGGCATGGCTGGTTTTTATGATCTGGTTGGCAGGCGTCCCTACGGCGTGGTCTTCCAATGACGTGGGCCAAAGCGAGCCGAACGCAACCAACACGAACTCGGACCAGGGCGCGCCGGCTTCTTCCACCACGGCATGGCACTGGACGTTTAAGCTGCGCAACCGTTCTGGATTTCGCTTGGCTCGCCCGCGCGTGTGGCAGATGTCGAGATACATGGCCGATGTGAAGGGGACCGGCCGGCTTAACGACCGTTGGCGACTGACGCTGGAAGGGCGCGCGCACTACGATCCGATCGGTCGCCTCGGCTTCCCCAAGATCCTATGGGTCGACCCCCGCCAAGTTCTGCTGGACGGCCGTATGGGACCGTTGACGCTGAGCCTCGGTTTGCAGCAAGTGGTTTGGGGACAAGCGGACGGTCTGCGGATCCTTGACGTTGTTAACCCGCTGGATTATCGCGAATTCATTCTTGAAGATTTTCCGGATTCCCGCCGACCACTCTGGATGGCGCGCGTCGATGCCCCGTTCATTAAGCAAAGCTCACTGCAGTTTTTGTGGATCCCCTATTTTGCACCGGGGCGCGTGCCGGCGCCCGAAAATGAATTCGGGTTTGGCGCCGCCTATGGGCTCGGTGTTTTTCCGCTCGCCCTGGACAACAGTCCGTGGCCTATCGTTGGCATCCGTAACGAGCTGATCAGGCGACCGCCGCATCGGCTGCGCGCTTCGCAGGCAGGTCTTCGGTGGAGCCGCTCCTTATGGAGTTGGGATCTGACCGCTCATGTCTTTCATGGTTGGGAGGATATCGCGACGCCCGATCTTAAGATTGGGCCGGCTTCTTACCGCGCGGAGACTGGGCTCGTCACAGTCGACTCGATGCTTATAGGCCCCGTGACAATTCCGCGGTCGAACATCTATGGCCCGTCGCTATCCTATCTCGCGGACTCGCCGGTCGCGCTGCGCGCCCGGCGAGGATCGGGGGAGGAGGTAGCCGGACTATTGGCGCAGATCGGCGGGCATTACGATCGCAAAACCGTTTTCGGCGTGACCGCGGCCAACACGATCGGCCCCGTCGTCTTGCGGCTCGAGGCGGGATGGACCGCGCGGCGACCGTTTGCCGTCCGCACATTCCCCGTCACGGCGCCATTCCAACGGTTTGGGCAATTCGCCGGCGTGCTGGGAATTGATTATTCTTTTCGATCATGGTTATGGACCAGCGCCCAATACTTCTTGCAACTGACCTCAGCCCCGCAGTCGATATTGCGTCAGCCGCGTAACGCCCACCTGGTCTCTCTACACTTACGTGGCGAGTTTCAGCGCGAGACGCTGCATCCGGAAGTTTTCATTTTGGCGGGTTTGAGCCGGCGTCAATTCTTGCTTCGCCCAAGAGTCGCACGAGGCTTTGGCGATCATTGGTCGGCCGCTTGGGGAGTCGATATTTTTGGCGGCCATGCGGATACCTTCTTGGGGTTCTTTGCCACGCGCAAGCGGGCGGTGGTGGAGATCAAATACGAGCGCTGAGCAAAACCCTCCCTGCAAAAGCTTGGCCTTACCCGGGGAGAAGTGCCAGGGGAGAAGTGCCAGGCTCTTGGTTTCGGATCTTGCTATGGTCTATTCAAGGTTCCGACAACGGCGGGCTTGAAGAAAGCGGATGCCTTGACGTGAAGAATATCGGAAAGCCGTGTGCGGGAAAACTGCATGCAAGGTATGATGAGGGGGCAGGTGCAAGCCTGTTCTCTACTCTACCTACGACCCCAAACAGCGCCACCGCACGACACCTTGACAATTTGTATCCGAGCGGCTACACTCCGACTATGCTACAAATCTGCAAAACCGAGGTCTATGCTCAGTGGCTCGACGGCCTAAGCGATATCCGAGCGCGAGCGCGCATTCTTGCCCGAGTCGCGCGATTGGCTGGCGGTAACCCCGGCGACGTGAAGCCCGTGGGCGAGGGCGTTTCGGAAATGCGGATCGATTATGGTCCCGGCTACCGGGTGTATTACAAACAACAGGGGCGCGAGGTGGTCATCCTGCTGGCGGGCGGCGGTAAACAAAGCCAGGCCAGGGACATCAAGACCGCGCTGCGCCTAGCGCGAAATTTATAGGAGTAGGATCATGACCAAGACCCGCACCACGAATTACGATGTCGCCGAACACCTGCGCACGCCAGAAGAAATGGCAGCCTATCTGGAGGCCTGTCTGGAGGAAGCAAACGGCGACGCGGCCTTCATCGCCAAGGCGCTGGGTGACATTGCTCGCGCCAAAGGCATGTCGCAGGTTGCACGCGATTCCGGTTTGTCGCGTGAAAGCCTCTATAAAGCACTCTCAGGCGACCGCAGCCCGGACTTCGATACCATCCTCAAGGTGGTGGCAGCCCTCGGCATAAAGTGGAGCTTTAAGGCTGGCCCGTCGTCAGCCGCTTTATAAAGGGTAGCGCCCCCGTTTTCCCGCGAGGTTTCCCATGGCGTTCCTCCCGCCCCTTGACATCAGAAACAACACGAATGTCGCACTCCATATTATGATCCTGGGCGCAGGGGCAAGTCTCGCGACCTTCCCAAACGGCGACCGCCACGGAAAGCACTTGCCGCTGATGCAGCAGTTGGGGAGATGTGCCAAGTTGGGGAGAGGTGCCAGGCTCTTGGTTCATGCTGGGGAGAGGTGCCAGGCTCTTGGTTCCATCGTTTTTTCTTATTTTTATTCATTATGCTGAACTGCTTGAGAGTGACGAGTTCTCAGCTACTTTGACCAGCCTTTTTCCCAGCGGCCATTTTCAATCGTGACAATTCGATAGACAGTTTAATCAACCGGTCGAACAGCTTTCGGTATCGTTTGAAATTGGCCGTCTCGATCTTC
>JACOSC010000175.1 GCA_016179055.1 Acidobacteriota bacterium | reverse complement strand
GTGTGCTCTTAGTGAATCCCGCGAACAGTTACGAAACTTCCTTAGTTTCATCTTGGTATCTGCTTGCCGTCTTCGCAAGCTGGGGGACTCCTACGGAGCTTGAGGCCTCCTTCTGGGTACGCCTGGCTATAAACATGCCGCCCCTACGGGGCTAATACTTATCCTGATCTAATGATAATTTCCATCTAGTCGAGTACATCATACGGAAATCACACCCGACCACCCGCCCTGACCACACACCTCGGTCACCCGCCGCTACCGCAGGCGGTACTGCTTCCATTCATCGAGGTGTCCCCGAGTCTCAAGGACAACTCCGTTGAAAACATTCTCTCCGACTTTCCCTAACCAATCGTCCTTACCCTTGATCAGATCGGGAATGGAATTTCCTGATGAATTCTGTTCCAATCGGATGAGCCAGCCGTCTAGTGCTAGTGTTTGTAATCACGCTGTATCAGTGCAGACCCCCTGAACAGTTTTAAAAACGCTAACCCAGAATCCAGAATAAGGAGATAAGGAACGATGCGAACAAAACTAACAATAGTATTATTGAGCTTGGCCATCGTCGCCACGATGGCGTTGAATGTCATGGCAGATTGCCAAAATCGAATCATTCTGAGCGCTACCCCGGACGGTGCGGCGATTGCGTCTCGCGGGAATGCCGAAGTCCGGGACCGCGGTGGGCGGCAACGTTTCAAAGTATCAATGGAAGCCAACGTCGCTGACGGTACGAGCTTTTTTGTTTACGCCGATGGTCAATCGGTGGGCGACCTTACCATACAGCTTCGCAGGGCCGAGTTCGAAGTACAAAGCGATGATTTCCAGCCGATGCCTCCCGAGCTCGATCCGGTGTGCGGAGTGAGTCTCGTTGAAGTCGTCGATGCGGATGGCAGCTTGATACTCTCGGGTAACTTCTAACCCAACCAATGGGGCGCGCCTCTCGCGCCCCGAATCACTCCCACCCCTCTTGATTGGGAGAGCGGCATGAGGAACTCGTTGGCGCTGACCTTCGGATTCTGCATACGGCTCTCCCCCACCAGTCACCAACGGTAATGTCCCACACCTCCTTGTCCGACGAAAATAGCCGGCCTCCCACACATCACGCCTAAGGTTGTGGTAGCTACTCTATGACCACTGACCCCCGCACATTGACGATGGCCCCGTATTGATGCACGAGGCGTCTATCGCTCAATACGCTCCGGTGGTAAATTAAAAGGGTAAATACGGGGACTCTTGAGGAGCGACGGTGAGCGAAAGCCATACTTCAATATTGCTGGAAATGCGAGCAATCTCAAAATCGTTTTCCGGGATACGCGCCCTGGAAGACGCGCACTTTGACTTGCGTCGTGGTCAGGTTCACGCCCTGGTCGGAGAAAATGGCGCCGGTAAGTCGACGCTGATAAAAATATTGACCGGCGTTTATCCGTGCACGGATTACGCGGGTGAAATCTACTTGGACGGCTGCCGCTGCCGCCTCCATGGCGTAAGCCATGCACAGGCCGCCGGCATATCGGTAATCCACCAAGAACTCTCGCTCGTCCCGCCTATGACGGTCGCCGAAAACATATTTTTGGGCCGTGAGCCGCGTCGAATGGGAATAATCCACTGGAACGAAATCTATCGACGTGTCGACGCCCTGTTACGACGGATAAAACTCGACATTGATCCGCGGGCGCCCATTTACGCGTTGGGCCTGGCGCAACGGCAATTGGTCGAGATCGCCAAGGCGCTCTCGAACGAGGCGCGCATACTCGTGCTGGATGAGCCGACGGCGGCGCTGACCGAAGCTGAGATTGACGTCTTGTTGGCTATCATAAAGGATCTGCGATCTCAGGGGGTCGGAATTATTTACGTATCGCACAAGCTCAAAGAGGTTTTTGCCATTAGTGATCGGGTCACTATACTGCGCGATGGCCGCGTCGTCGGGACCTACGCGACCGAGGCGCTTACGGAAGCTCGGCTTATCGCGCAAATGGTGGGCCGCGAGGTTGACCAGCAATTTCCAAAATCCAGCCACACGCTGGGCGATGCCATTTTGCAGGCCGATGAGATTACCGTCGAGGACCCGTCTCGTTCCGGTAAGCGCTTGGTGGACCGAGTCAGTTTTACCGTGCGCCGCGGTGAAGTTTTAGGCATTGCCGGACTGATGGGGGCCGGTCGCAGCGAGCTGCTAATGGCCATCTTCGGCGCTTATCCGCGCCACGCCACGGGAAGTCTATGGCTGAAAGGGCAGCCGGTACGGCTGAACGATCCGTGCGAGGCCATACGGCGGGGCATGGGCTTTGTCACGGAAGATCGCCGACGGTACGGCCTGATTCTGGATCAATCGGTTCTTCACAACCTGACGTTTGCCTGGCTCAAGCATAGCTATGGACGATTCATTATTGATCGCGACGCCGAAGTCGCCTTGGCGGAAAACGCGTTGCGCGAGTGGCAGATAAAAGCGGCGTCGGTCTTTGTCGGCGCGGGAACGCTGTCGGGCGGCAACCAGCAAAAGGTGGTCTTGGCCAGGTGGCTGCTGAATCGACCACAAGTCTTGCTCATGGACGAGCCGACCCGCGGCATTGACGTGCGCGCCAAGCAAGAGATCTATGCGCAAATTAATGCGCTGGCCCAAAGCGGTCTAGCCATTGTCCTAGTGTCGTCCGATCTGCCGGAAGTGCTCGGGCTCTCCGATAGAATTCTCGTCATGCACGCCGGTCGGCTTACCGGCGAGTTTTCACGCGCCGACGCGACTCCGGAAACCATCATGGCTTGTGCAACCGGCGAAAGGATCTGATAGATGAAGGCGGGAAATGGGAAAATGCCGGCAAGGGTGGACGCGGTCTGCAACGGGATTCGCCCCGACGGTAGTCGGGGCGCTCCCAGGTATTTTCGGGGGAGCGGCTTGTGCATCTTCTCAATAAAGCCGCGCTAACAGTCTCGGCAATGTGAGATGTGCGGCCGGTCGCCGGGCCTGTTGCCCATGTTTTGCCTCGATGGCTTGAGTACGTATCATTTGTTTATAGGGTAAACTACTGGATGGCGGGAGACGACATGAAACCTGACGGACCAAATAGGAACCCATCCACGCAAAAGAAAAATGGACCTTCATTCTTCATCCTTCATCCTGCGTCCTTCTTTCTTCGTCTGCTGTCCTACTGCCCTCGACCGGCTACCTCCAATTTTGCTAAATCGGCCTGGCGCACGTATTCGATGGTCGCCGCCCTCGTGGTACTGTGGGCCATATTTGCATATGTGACGGATAGTACTTTTCTGACCGCGCGTAATTTCTCCAATCTAATGCGGCAGACCACCATTACCGCCATACTGGCCGTCGGCATGTTGATGGTAATCGTGACTGGACAAATTGATCTCTCGGTCGGGTCCGTGGTAGGTTTGACCGGCGGGCTTACGGCCATCGCTCAGGCGTGGCTGGGCTGGGGATTGTGGGCTTCTCTCGCCATGGGTCTAACAACGGGATTGGCCGTAGGCGCCGTACAGGGCCTGTTCGTTGCCTATGCCAACATTCCGGCGTTCATTGTGACGTTAGGCGGCTTGCTCGCCTGGCGCGGCGCCATCAAAGGGTTAAGTAAAGGAAATACGATTCCCATTAATCTTGCTTCCTTCAAAGCCATCGGCCAGGATTATATGCCGCCGGCCATAGGCTGGGCCCTTGCCTTGCTGGCGATGATCGCGCTGGGCTATTTCATGGTACGTCGCCACCGCGCCCGACTTCGTTATGGGATCGTCGCGACGCGACTAGGCGCGGTGATTCTCTCCCTGGCTTGGGCTGTAGTACTGATACTAGCCTTCACTGGGACGCTAAACGCGTACGCCGGCGTCCCCATTCCTGTGATCATCTGGTTAGCGGTGGCACTCTCCGGCGCTTTCCTTACTCAGCAAACGATCTTCGGCAGGTATCTCTTCGCTATCGGAGGAAATCCGGAGGCGGCTCGTCTTTCTGGGATAAACTTGCGTCGCCACCTGCTGGCCGTGTTTTGCATTATGGGAGCACTTACCGGCGTTGCTGGAATAATCTATACGGCGCGCGTGGGAGCCGCCTCGCCGGATGCGGGCAGACTCTTAGAGCTTGACGCCATTGCGGCCTGTGTTATTGGCGGCGCCAGCTTAATGGGAGGGCGGGGCACCGTGTTGGGGGCCTGTCTGGGAGCGCTTTTCATGGCAAGTCTGGACAACGGCATGTCCTTAAAAAATGTTCCGGACTTTACGCAGGACATCGTCAAAGGCGCAATTCTCGTGACGGCAGTTGGCCTCGATGTGTGGGGCCGCGAACGGAGCTGAACCAGGTAACGCGTTTTTCCTTGTGAGGAACTTTGTCTTCCCCTGAGAAATTTCGTGTGCGGAAGTCAGCACCCGACGGCACCCAAGAATCAGGAGTAACTCCCAGAGGCGGGTACGAATCCTACAGGCCGCTGGACTACGGCACAGCTCCTGTGGGAACCGTGTGACGCCGCTCGAAAATTTGTAGATAATTTTTCGCAGGGTGAGTATAATGATGTGCACTGGGAGTGATGTGGTGGAGACGTAAGACTCAGACCTAAATCTCGTACTATTATAACGGCAGTGCAGACGCCCGGCATTAGAGACGGCGTAGGCCAATAGCGAGCGATGGCTCGAAAATAAAAACTGGGTAAGTAACACCACATTCTGAATCGTTATTTCCGACGGACTCCTAGTTCACCTATTAGGTTGAATTGCCTTCACATGATAAGGAGAAAGACAATGGGCAGATATTATTGGTTGAAAGTGGGAGTTAGCCTGACTTAATTAGCTTGTTTTCTCTATTGAGCGTTCTAACGGTCACCGCGCAATGCACAGGTGATCAAATAACAGGGTGTTGGGACAATCTCATGACCCAGTGGCAAGCAAAAGCGGTTCACACCGCGGTCGTGCCGACGGGGGACCGAGCAAATCCGGTGGGACAGGTGTTAATGTGGGGGAATGCGGGAGTTCCCATACCCAACGGCTGGCGGACAGAAGCCTACCTTTGGGACCCCAATGGCTTAGGGTGTAGGGATACAGTGGTGAATCCCGCTTGTTTTTACCCTGTGCCTGTGAATATACCGAATTCACCTGGGTTTTCGGAGTCTGAAATATTCTGCGCTGGACACAGCTTTCTTGGGGATGGAAAGTTATTAGTGACGGGTGGCCGTCTTAGTGGCAACGCCGCTGGACCGATTATCAACTTTTGGTTTAACCCGTTCGACATTCCGCTGAGCGATCCATGGCACCAGAAGGCGAGCCTTCACAATCCGATTACGTGCGAGCCTATGGCGCCGAACCCGCCGGATAATCCAGCGGTTGATTGTATTATGGCTCCTTCGGGGCAGGGTTACGACTGTACGGGTAACTGCCTTAATGGAGGACGCTACTATCCGACAAATATTTCGCTGACTACGACAACTCCAGCCATCGCTGACGCTATACTCACCATGTCAGGGGTAAATAAGGGCGGGCAGGGGAACAATAACTCCGTCGAGCGGTTTAATCCGGATCTGGGCAATGACGGTACGTGGGATATTATCTCAAAGAATATCCCGATTGATCGACTGGACACCAATCAGCAATACCCCCGCCTCCATCTCTTTCCCGATGGGTATGTATTTTATTCCGGCAGCGATCCCCAGACGCAGCTTTTCAATCCTAACCTGCCAAGTACAGACCCGCTGCAGTGGCAACTAAAGGCTATGAATCGTTGCGAGCGAGTACATGGCATTTCGGTACTCCTTCCCTTCGTGTTAGCTCCAAATGGACTTCTTCCTAATGGCTCGAATGATCCCGGAGCTCAAGTTCTCGTCGCCGGCGGCCATAATCACCATCCCGGTAATGCTTCTCTATGTCCGCTGCTACCCCCTAACAATGCCCCTACCGTACAAAAGACCGCCGATGTTTATAACTATAAGACCGACACCTGGGACGCAGTCGCGGATATGACCATGCCCCGGGACATGCACCAAGCCGTCCTACTGCCGGATGGGAAGGTCGTAATACTCGGTGGCGAAGACAAGGTCTGTGTGGATATTGTTAATGACTGCCCTGGCACGACGGCTTGTGAACCCGTTTATACGGGTGACCTTTATAATCCCATCACGAAAACATGGACGCAAATACCTGCGCCGCCGATAAGCCAGCAGAGGCCCCGTCAGTATCACTCGGGGGCTATTCTTCTGCCTGATGCGAGTGTCTTGGTAGACGGTGGTGAAACGGATTACCATTGCTACTCGGGTATGACCGCCCAAATTTACAAGCCGGGCTATTTCTTCCGCCCGACCGCGAGACCGGTGTTTCATCCGACCAATCCCTTTCCCAATGGAAATCAGATGATCTATGGACAAGCGTTCACCATCAACGCCCCCAATGCCGATCAGATTGCGAAGGTTGTGCTGATCCGGTCGTCCTCCGTGACACATTCTTTTAATCCGGATCAGCGCTATTTAGAACTTTATATTACCAGTCGTCCTCAAGGCAACAGTAGTTTGGTGGTGATGCCGCCAGCCAATCAAAATCTCGCGCCGCTGGGTTATTACATGTTGTTCCTCGTCAAAGAGACCACCCCCGGCAACATCGATACTCGTATTTCTTCAGTGGCTAAGTTTGTGCAGTTGGTGACACCTACCTTTCAACAAAGCTTGAGAACGCGGCCGCGGAGATGAAGAGCTTTTCTTATCGAGGAGGGGGCATCCGTACCCCCTCCGGATTTAATCCTTCCAGGAAGGACCGCAAGCACGCGACGATAAGGAAGGGTACCTTTGCCAAGAGAATCTCACCGGCCCGGGTGGGCGGCGAGACCGGTTTATACGGCCTCCCACCGTAGAATAATGTGAGACATCGCCAATGAAAGGACCAAAGAGTAAGATTAAGATGAACGGGTCTAAGAGTGAGTATGGGAGGACGCAATGACACGTTTTACCCGATTCATTATTCGCTGTCGGCTGAGACACGGTCTTAGGAAAAAAATCCTGGCCGGGATTATAGCTCTGGTACTGAGTCTTCTCCCTACCCGGGGGTTAACGGAGGCTGCGGGTTTAGATGCTAAAGGAGAAAATAGTGTAGAAAAGAGACAGCCTACCTTAGCCCTGCCGGGCGTCTCCGGCGCTGAGACCGAATCTTTTGCTCTGCGGCAGGTTCTCGGGACCTACGGTGGAAGCTGGGTTGATTACGCTCCGGATGGCCGACACGTCGTGACGGCGGGCTCGGGCGTGGTCTATATTATAGAAACTCAAAGTTATCGGATCGAAAAACAATTGATCGCAGAGGATACGGCCGGCACAAGTGCGGTCCGATGGAGTCCCGATGGACAATACGTGGCGGCCGAGTCCGTGATTCCCCTGCAGATTCATATTTGGGACGTCGAGAAAGAGCAGATCGTCAGGATGCTGCCCGGTGTCGACGCCAAATCCCTGGCGTGGAGTCCAGACGGGAGTCGACTGGCCGCTTGCAGCCGTTCATCGCTGCGGATTTTGGAAGTAAAAAGTGGCCAGATCCTCCGAACCCTGGCCGGTGGCAATTCGGTCGCTTGGAGTCCGGACGGCCAATATGTGGTGACCGGTTCCAATACAGACGTCTTGATCTATGAGGTAGAGACCGGACATATAGTCCAACGGCTGCAGCGGCATAACTCTGTCGTTCAAGCGGTGGCCTGGAGCCCCGATGGTCAGTATGTAGCGTCGGGTGGATTTGCGCCGTTCGATGGCACAATCAAGGTTTGGGAGGTCGCAACGGGTACCATGATAAGGACCTTCATCCATGGGGACCCCGCCTCGATCCTGTGGAGCCCTGATGGAACCTATTTGGCAGGTGGCGGTGGCTGGGTACGCATCTGGGAGATGGAGCGTGGGGATCTGATCTATATGCTGGGCGAAGGAATGGCTTTAGGCATCCATTCAATCGCTTGGAGTCCAAATGGGCAACAGATCGTTTCCGGCGGCAGTTGGATCGTAAATTTCTGGGATATGCCGACCGGCGGCTTGCTCCAAACATTGCAAGGCCACCGCGGCGAATTGACCTCGGTGACGTGGAGTCCGGATGGACGTTCTATCGCCTCGGCCGCAACGGATTATCTTAATGACCGCAGCATACGGATTTGGGATACCGAGACCGGCGATGCGGTACGGGTTATTCGAGATGATGTGTGTCGTCGTGGGTTCAATGCCGTTGAATGGAGTCCCGACGGGAGATACTTAGCCTCCGCTCTTCTATGCAGTCAGCCCAGCATTATCATCTGGGAGGCCGCTACCATGATCGAACGCACCCGCTGGTCAGGATCCTTGGTCTACGCGCTCGCCTGGAGCCCCGACGGGAACTATTTAGCCTTCATTGCCTCGGATAGAAAACTCCGAATCTTCGCGAGGGATACGTGGGCTGTCGTTCAAACCCTGGAGGATCCCACCGGACTGGAGCTGCAAGTGGCCTGGAGTCCCGACGGGAAGTATTTAGCCTGCCGCGCGAATGGCCGCGATTTTAAAATATTTGCTGTCGATGACTGGCGAGTGATCCACACGCTGCAAGGACGCACTCGGGTGGCGTCGCCCGCCTGGAGCCCGGATAGTCAATACTTGGCGGCCTTAGATGGCACGAGCTTTGCGGGTTCCGACCTGGTTCAGATATGGGCGGTCGAAACCGAAGCGCTCGTGCGAACCATTGAGCGAGAAGCGATCCGAACGCTCACCCGAGTGGCTTGGAGTCCGGACGGTCGTTATTTAGCGGCGGGTGAGGGGCAAGCACCAGCGCCCCGGCGGATTACGATATGGACGACTCAAACCGGTGAGGAAGTCCAGCGACTGGTGGGGCATGGCAGCGATATCATCTCTGTTCGCTGGAGCCGGGATGGTAACTATTTGGCGTCGGCCTCCTTGGATAGGACCCTTCGTTTATGGATCGCTCCGAAAGCGCAATTAAAGGCGAAGCCTTCGCCTCGCTCTCCGCACGAGAAGCTGCCCGGCGGACGAACGGAGTCGCATGGCTTACACAGGCCACGTTAAAAAGGAGACGCCTGCGGTGGAAAGTAAGGCGATGACTCCGAAGAGTCCTTGACGGCATGACCCGTTTTGGATGCCTGGGACTGATGATGTGGGCCCTAGGTTCGATGCGGATGGCAGCGCCACATTTGCTTATTCGATCGCTATTAACTTTCTTTCTGGGAAACGGCGGGTGTCTACGGTCGGATGCCCGGTGTCTGTATCGCTGCGTCATTGGATCAGTAACTGTTAACTGGAGGTGGTTATGATTAGCCTATCATCTGTATACCGTCGCCAATCCTTCACGGAGCTCTCACGGTGGGGAGCTACTTTTTTATTTTTTGCCATGATTGGCGCCAGTTCGGCTTTCGCTCAGGATGAGATAGCTGTAGTTATCTCCACGGATAGAGAAGTGTACTCTGTCGGTGAAGCGGTGCCGGTTAATTACATGGTTATCAATGGAACCGGTGAGACCATTCATATCAAGAGTGATGATTGCGTTCCGCTTTTCAATTTGACGGTCGTAGACCTGTATGGGCAGGAAGTGTGGAATTCCGGTCGATGCCCCAGTTGTTGTTGTACCTGCTGTGACTGTCCGATTCGTCAAGTATCGAGAGAGATCCCGCCGGGCAAGACCCTGTTTCGCCATGATACAACCTGGCTACAACGGCAGACGATTGGCGAGAGGAGGTGCGGATGCGGAACCGAGGCGGTTGGCCCAGGAACTTTTTATATGGTGGGGCAGGCACTGGATGCCGAATCGGACCTAATCATTGTTGAGATACGATAATCTGCCGGTCCATGCGGCCATACTCTATCTCAAAGCAGAGTTGGATAGCGTGGGCGATTCACACACCGCACCCCTTATACCAGAGCGTCGGCAACCCAAACCAGTGATGCGTACAGCCATCCACTTTTGTGCCAACTTACCGAAGGCTGGATAAACCGGCCGTGTAGCGGCCTAATGACTTTATCCGTGCCTTTCAAGGCACGGTACGTCTATCGGGACGATTGAACCGCATCCACGGGATAATAATAAATGCCAATACCTACATTTCACGCTACGACCATGTCGTCTTCCGCGCCAAGAATCGTACAGGAAGCCTAATACCGGACCGAACAACAGTGCAGACCTCCTGAGCGTTTACGGCGATTCTTCCCAATGAATTCACCAAGCGGTTTAGGCTGGCCAGACGGACAAAGCGTCTTGTAACTGTTCACTGGGGTCAGGAATCAGGGGCCAAGGGCCCTGTGGTACCGATGACTGTTTGGAATCATCGTGATTTAGAGATTGGGTAGTGGGGCCGATGCTTAACGGAGTGCGGAAGTCTTTGGAAAAGAAATCCAAGCAATATCGCCCGACTCCCGTGCACAGTTACAGCGTCTTTACAGTTACCCAATCAAACGTGCCGGCAGGGAATTTTTGACTCATTTTAGCCGGTGAAAAATGCGCAGTCCGGTGGTAGAATATACGCTTGGCTCAAATTGATTCTAATTGATCGCCTGAAAGGATGTATAGGTCCTTACGGTGGAGTGTAGATTGTCCCGTCAATCCGCAGGAGCTATAATGAGTCGGATAAAAAAAGAACTCCCCGCCCCAGGGAAGCAGAAATGCTCCTGTTGTGGCCGTTCTCAAGCTTGCGTACGCTGGCAGGGTTTTAGACTTTGCTCGGCATGCCGCATCGAAATCACTCGAGATAAGACGTTGAAGCATACTATATTGGGTTTGGAGGAAGCGGCCGGAGGGAAAACCGTCTGGCGGTTTCGTTACTTGTCCTGTCCCTCCTGCCAGCGCCGTATTACCAAGCAATATGCTTTTTATTGCGCGCATTGTCGAGCGCGTATATGCATCTATTGCACGGCGTCCGATACGGAAGGGCTGTGTATGCCTTGTTCCGATAAGCTCATTGGCACATCCGTAGTCCATGCCATGCCTGATGGCGCTTCGGCTCAGGTCATGGGCGCCAGGTATAGGCCCCGCAGCGGTCGCCTTCCAGGCATTACTCCCCGTTCCGCTAACCCGCAGAAGAAAGCTCCTTAAAGGCTAACCTGGCGCCGCCGCACTGATCCTCGGGCCTCGTCGTCCGTCTTCAGTGGTCCGCGGTCACATTGCGTCGGAATAACGCGCTGTGGAAGAATAAAAGTAACTGTTCAGGACGATCCCTGAAAGGGTCCACGTAAGGTTCGGTGTGAGTGAACGACTGCGACCCTTTCAGGGTCGGCCCGCGCGGGGGTTACGGTCCGGGGGTGGCGCTTCGCCACCCCCGGCTATTAACCGCGTCCCCTTCAGGGACCGGGCGCCGTAGGGTGGCCTTTTGCCGGTAGGCAAATCAGTGGACCCCCTTGAACAGTCTCGAATAATAAAATCCTGAACGGGCCTACCACCTAAATCATGGAAGTTATTAGATGGGTGTTCTTAGCTAATGAAAATAAAGTTCTGAACTGAGGCGATGGTTTCGATTCCTATGCCGGCGTTTTCAACTTCGGAATTGGTCTTCATTGCGCTCCATGATGGCGTTCCTGGCTTTGTGTGAGCTGGGAGTAAATGGAGGTCAGTTTCCTTCCGGCATGATCCCATGAAATCGCGTTCAGAGTGTCAGCCGATGCCCGCTCGATGGATCGTCTGTACACGGCGTCACATAAAAGTCGTTCCATCGGCGCCTCGAATTCCTCGACGGTATTGACGGTAAGCAACGAAGAGGCGCTTGAATTAAGGAAACCGCGCGCGCCTTCGGCGGTCGAAACACAGACTCGTCCCGCCGCGATAGATTCAGCCACTTTCAAGCAGCTCCCTCGCACTCCTCGCAGCGGATTGATGGTCAATGCGCTTTGGTCCAGCAATTCTCTTGATCGCTCAACGTAGCTCAACACCGTTACACCCTCCTGGGCGAAGCACCGCCTCTGAGAGGCGATTTGCGGAGCGTCACGGCCGCCCAGAATCCACAATTGCAGCCCAGGGATTTTCCGCAATAGTCGCGCGTACACTCGCTCAAGAAATTCCTGAATTCCATTTAGGTTGGGAAGATACCGGAAAGGCCCGACGAAAAGTATAGGACCCAACTCCGGAGAGGGAACGTACGAGCTCTCGCCGATAGCCGCCCCGTTGGGCACGACGTACACCGGCGCGTGATCGATGCGTTGTGCATCCTCATCGCAACAGGTGATGATCGCATCGAAATTCTTCATAAGCGCTAATTCATACCGATCTTCATCGGAAGCGCCTTCCGCTGTTGTCGAGGTCCACGCTTCGTGGACCGTTAGCAGCCACGGAGCTGCGCCCTCCTTGACCTCGATCAGCTTGCTGAGTTCCATAAATTCGATTTGCACGAGCGCCGGTTGATAGCAGGCGGCCAGCATGCGCAGTTGCGCTTTGATGACCGCGTGCGAGTGATTCTTAATCCTCTCCACGCGGCCGCTTCCGGTGTGGTCCGCGCGTCCGCCCGCCAGGTGAACCGAAAAAAGACCTTCGAAGTATTTCAAACTGGATTTCGAGTAGGCGTCCGCTTCATCGCTGAGCAGCACTACATTGAACTGGTTCGACGCTTCGGCGATCAGGTGGTGCAATCGCACGGCGGCGGCGTGTGCTGGTATCATGCCGGCCGCTGGGATGGGAACCACTTCTTCAATGACACGGATGTCGATCTTTGCTAAACTGGTTGTGTCAGAGGAAGATTTCTCGGGGTAGGTTTTGAAAGAGAGATCCGTTGCGCGAGGTTGTCAGGCCCAAGAAATTACTCGTATCTCGGCCGAGTTACTTCTAAGATTCGGTAACGCCAAAGGGGGGTTGGTATGCCACAGGATAGTTTTTCCTATTTGATCTATCGAGACGTAGCCACGGTGTATGCGCAGAATGGTGTAAACGGCAACATTGACTTTAGCAGCGCCGACGCGGCCGCGGTTATCCAGTATGCCATTAATGCGCTGCCGCAAGGGGGGTACATTTTCATAAAAGAGGGGACTTATGAGTTAAGCAACAAACTTACGATCACCACTGGCTCTATCACGCTGGAAGGACAAGGGCGGGGACGAACCATTTTAAGCATGACGGCCGCCCTGCCTCCCGCCACGGAAATCCTATTCATTAATGCCCCTACGGATAGCGGAATCAATCACGTGGCGCTGCGAAACTTCAGTCTTAAAGGACCGGGACGAATTAACAATACTCTTCAGGGGATCAAATTAAGCAAAGTCTATCGCTCTACCATTGAAGGCGTCTATGTATCTGACCTCGGAGGCCATGGCATTGAATGGATCACCGGCTTCTATAACCGGATACTTCATTGCCATGTTGAAAATGTGGGTAGATCAGACCTGGCTATATCCCTTCATGATGGGATTTATTTACATAACACGGTTAACGCCTCAGAAGTTTTACACACCCATGTGCGTCAATGTGCCAGAGCGGCCTTACACGTAGAGTTGGCAACCGATGGGGTAGCGATTATCGGCGGTAGCTATCAATCGAGCATCTATGGAATCCAACTGGGTCAGATGAACAATACTCACTTAACGGATGTTTATCTCGAGGAAAATCAACAGGACCTCTACGTGGATCCGGGCGCCGGCAACTGGATGGACTTCTTAACCGTAAAAGGCTGCAACTCGGCAGGGGGTAATGCCACGGTTGACTCGGTCTATTTAGACCGGGTTCGAAACGCCGTATTTTTGGGCGGTCGCTGCGGTGTCCACTACAAGTAATTGTAGTAATATCTACTTTCTCGATTTCATCCTACCGAGTTCCGGCAACACGTTTAACGGATCCAACATACTGGTGCGAAATGGCTTCGATCTCCGGCATTGGGACAGTAACGTTCTCGTGGCTGAGTACAACGTCGGTGGCGGGGCCGCGCAACTTAGTGTAAAGCAGCGCGAATTTTCAATCTTCACGGACTTTGACGGAACCAATTTAAGCGAGCGTACCCGCTGGACCAGAGGACAAGCTACATCTGAACTGCAAATTTTCAATGCAAACCTGAAGGTGAATGACATCTTAGAATTCAGCACTGGCAATGGCGTCAACATAGAGGGCGCCAATATCAAGTCGGGGGATATTAAGTTAACCACGTATACAAGTGAACCAACCCTTCTATTTAGCGGGTATGCAGCTTTCGCGAAAATCGGAACGCAGCTCTTTTTGTATTACAAGGATGGCGCCGCTCTCAAACGTGTTGAACTAACATAGACGTCTTGAAAAAGGAGGACTTACACATGGAAAACCCAATAGGCCAACTTTCAAAAAAGTTAGTTACTGGGTGCTTGGTTTCTATGGCGCTAATTGCCGGCTTACAGGCCACCAGCATTCCCGTGTTAAAGGACTGGCAACCTATCCGGGCCCTAGAAGGACACACTGATATAGTAGAGTCGGTGGCGTGGTCTCCCGATGGGTTAAGGATTGCCAGTGCCTCCTATGATCGCACTGTAAGAATTTGGGATGCTGAAACTGGAGAGCTTATCCACACATTAAGTGGGCACGAAGGATGGGTATTTTGTGTGGCGTGGTCGCCCGATGGGTTATATATCGCGAGTGGATCGCATGATAAAACGCTCAGAATCTGGGATGCCGAAACGGGAACTCTATTACAAACACTAGAAGGACATCGGGACTCACTAGCATCCGTTGCTTGGTCGCCCGATGGCACTCGCATCGCCAGCGGTTCCCATGATCGAACGATTAAAATATGGGATCTCACTAAAGGAAGCTCATTGTACACGCTCATTGCTCACATGGATCGCGTGTTGTCGGTCGCGTGGTCACCCGGTGGCTTCTACATCGCCAGTGGCTCGAGCGATGGCACCGTCAAAATATGGGATCCAAGATATGGAACTTTGATACGAACGATTCCCGCGAGCCGATTGCCGATATACTCGGTGGCTTGGAGACCCAACACGACGCAGATTGTTGGAAGTTCTGGAATTGAGATCAAAATCTGGGATGCTGAGACGGGCGCGCTAATGCAAGAATTTGCTGGGGGGGGTTCGTTCTCTACAACGTGGTCTCCGAACGGGTTCCATATGGCCACCACCAATGGGGATCCCAGTATTTATGTTTGGAACGCTGAGACATTGGACCCGAGGCTCCTATTAGTTGGACATACTGACGCTATACGGTCCCTAAGCTGGTCGCCTGAGGGATATAGACTTATCTCTGGGTCCAGGGACCGGTCCGTTAGAATTTCAGGTAGACTGCCGGAGAGCCAGGGGCGCCAATAAAGCATGGGCCTTGGGTCCGATAGGTTCCAACTGTGGATCCTCCAGCCTTTCGGCTGTCGTCTGCCGCCCATGACAGGGGGGTCTTGCGTATGGAAAAAATGACACGTAAACGGCTAAACGGGTTGGCAATGGGGCTTTTGGTTTTTATTGCTGTTAGCACCTGCTTACAGGCTACCAGCATTCCTTTGCTCGAAGACTGGCAACTGCTCAGGACGTTAGAGGGGCATACGGATCGTGTAGCGGCCGTAGCTTGGTCGCCGGATGGATTAAAGATTGGCAGTAGCTCTTATGATGGGACCGTAAGGCTATGGGATGCGGAAACTGGAGAGCCTCTTCAGGTACTGACTGGGCACCAAGGTTGGGTATTATGCGTCGCATGGTCTCCCGATGGATTATACATCGCCAGCGGATCATATGATAAAACGATTAGAATCTGGGATGTGGAAACTGGGGCTGAATTACTGATCCTAACCGGACATAGGAGCGACGTGCAAGCCGTCGCTTGGTCGCCCGATGGTTCCCGTATCGCCAGCGGTGCCAGGGATCGAACGATTATTCGCGCAGCGCCCGCCCGAGGATTTCCTCACTGAGTCCGCTCGAGTAAACGTCGGCCGTGTCGAAGAAATTGATGCCGACCTCGAGGGCGCGTCGTATGATCGCACGGCTTGCTGATTCGGATATCGTCCATGGTTGCCAGTTGGGCGAACCGAACGACATCGCGCCCAGACACAGCGGAGAGACTTTCAAACCGGCGCGTCCCAAGGCGACGTATTTCATCGAATGAGGCTGTGGGGCGCGACGGAACAGATTTTTCATGACCCGCTCACTTCAAATGAAAACGCTAAAATAAATTGCAGCGAAGAATGCAGAATAGATAGGGAATAGTATTACCCCCAAGGGGAGGAGTTTATCACATGCGGTGATGTCCAGCCACAAAAAACTCCGCACGCGCCGGAAATATTTGACGTAGAGCGGGGGTCCTGCGGAAGCGATGCCGGGCGGCGCTGGCGGCCGGGAACCGTCAGATCAAGACCATTGAGTGATAGGGACGGCGTGCACGGAGGCCGTTTAATTTAAATGTATCCTGTTGTAATCGCGCATTGCATTCTTATGTCTTGAACTTTCGCTTGGCACGAACTTTTTCATTCGCCGTGGACAATCTGGGAGAGCCCCTTCGTAGTAAGGCAAGCTTTGAACGAAGATGGTCAATTCCTTGAGCCAGTTTGCATTCCCAAATGACGACTCGTTTCCAACCGCGGGCACGGAGCATTGCCGCAGCTCTTTTATCCCGCTGCTTATTCCGATGAATTTTCTTTTTCCAATATGTGGAGTGCGTCGATGGCATCCGGAAGCGCTTGCAATTGTGCCCGTGCCAAAAGCACCCGTGCACAAATACCGCGAGCTTGTGGCGGGGGAAAACCAGGTCAGGCCGACCGGGGAGGTCGTCCCGGTAAAGTTGGAAACGATGACCCGCAGAATGGATCGCTCGCCGCACAGCCAATTCAGGAGATGTGTTTTTCGACAAAACCTTCGCCATTATGCGGCTTCGAGTTGCGCGGTCCACGGTGTCAGTCATGGCAGTTACGCCGCCAGTGGCTATTGGAGATTTTCGGGAATTTCTATAAGTATAGAATGGTCAGTCTCAGCTTGTTTCACTCGTTCATTATATTTCTTAAGCAAGGATTCCACATTGGCCGCGAGCCCGCTTCTGGAAAACTCGCCCATTTCCTCGAGATTTTGTCCAACGAAGGATTCGATGGAGAGAATGCCAATCCTGTTTTTCAGGCCAACCTGGTCTGCTATCGCGACCGCCGCTGGAACCCTTGATTCAGGAACGAGAATAATTGATCGATAGCCGTTTCTGAGATTGTGATTGCACTTATCAACAACGGGTGGCATCGGCGCGAAGGTAACATGGAAAACAGTATCTCCGATGACAAAGTCTCCATGCCGTCCCAATTGCTCGTCAGCTGTAGTGAAAGAAAAATTGCCTATTATTAAATGTGGAAACCGCAAGGAGAGTTTTGCGCCAACCAAGTGTTGGGCGACCGCTCCCGCTACCTTTTTCTTAACCGCCGCCTTCAAAAGATCAGAGACAATTTGCGGCCCGGGGCGTTCCAGGTTTATTTCAACGCTGATTCTCTGGCGTGAAAAAAACTCCTTCACAGGATGTTCTACCAGCCATTCTTGCAAAGCGTGCGCCACCTGCTTGCGCTCCGAATCAGCAAGGGACGAGATTTCCTTCACTCCATTTAGCCAATCCGCAAATCTCTCAGCCGCTGGTCTGGTTCCCCTGGTAGTCCTTCCGCCTTCCTTTGAATACGTCCTATTTTCGCCAAAACGCCCTAAGATGGCCTTAATTTGGGGACCCCCTGTCCTTACTTGATTGCCTTCGGTTATGTAGCCCTCCTCGCGCAGTGGAAAAACCTCCCGCATGCGCTCAAGAAGCGCTAAAGCCGCACACACAACATAGCGGTCTGGGGGTTCGTCTGCTGATGGACGTTCCCCGTCATACCATTCCTTTAGCACTTCGAGGGATTTGCTGATTAACCTCTCAATACTCATGTCCTTGATCGCGCCCACTGCGCCGCCCGCGCTTCGCTTGATTCTCGCATAGTCAAGAGATTTTCATTTAACTCCAGACCTATCTCATTTCGGGTCGGAAGCGCAGCGCGCTGGCAAGCTTTCGCGAGTGGAATTAGCAAATTCTTCGACAGCCACGCGACGACTGGAACCGCGACCCCGTCACCGATGCCTCTATAGGCATCGTTATAGTTCAAGGGCAGCCAGAAGGAATCAGGAACGCCCATCAGCCTAGCCGCCTCTCGAGGCGCCAGCAATCTGGAACGAAGCTTCCCGTTTTTCGCGACAAGCACCGTCTGCCTGCTCGACCCGCCCTGCGGTGTCCGCAGGCAGCCGGCAATGCCATCGAAGCGAACTTCTGCACGCTGTACTCCGGCGCGAATCCTCTTATATAAGAAGCCGACGCACCTCCGCCGGAGCGCCAAGGCCTTGTTTACTTTTTCACGATTCAAAGGGCTCATCATCGCCACTAGGCGCTTAGTCTCATGCAGTAGATGTGACTCAACCTCTTGTGTCTCATCGTCAATCAGATCATCAACAGAAGCGACGATGTGTGGAGGGATTGGAAGAGTCCACCAGCGCCAGAGATCGCGCAGTGAATTGGGCAACGTATTATAGGCAGAAAGGAGAGAGTTGGGCAACCATTTGCTCCCGCGTGGAGATGGGTCTAAGAGGCTGCTACAGTCAACTCGCATGTCAACAGCGACAACAAAGACGCGGGGCCTCGATTGAGGAACAAACCATCGTGCGTCGATTACAAGCCCTCCAAATTGCATGCCAAGGACGGCAAGCGCCTCGCACAGGCCTAGGAAATTGTCTTTGTACAGCAATCCGGCCACATTTTCGATGACGATGAGCGATGGGCGATCACCTGCAGCAAACAAGTCTCGCATCAGACGCCAATAAGCCCAAAATGTTCCGCTTCGCTGGGCGGACATGCCGCCCCGCCACCCAGCAAGCGACAGATCCTGGCAGGGAAATGAGGCCCATGCCATATCAACCCTTCTTGGAAGGGATTTCACTTCGATTTCGGCCACATCCCCTAATTGGAACAACGCATCGCCGAAGTTCGCTTTATATATCTCAGCCTTTCTCGGATCAATGTCATTGGCCCAGGCGCACGTCCAATCTCTCCCCAGTCCTAATTGAACCAGACCGGCCCCGGCAAAAAAGTCGTAATATTTCAACATAACACTTTTGTGAATGCTAGAGTGTTTTCTTTCCTATGTCAAACTAAAACGCGCTTTGCAACTGTGTGCTTGGGTAAAGTATAAGATTTGATATTCCTGCATCAAATCCCTCGCTTATGATCCGTACCTTCTTGATGTTACGAGTTCTATTAATCTCATCAGCTAAAGAACATCGCTCATCATCCGGGGCGACAATAGGATGCCACCGCCGAGCTATTAGACCGATGGGAGATCGATAAAAGCTTGCATGATAAGGAGTTTCACGGTGTAGAGAACCTACGTATGAAATAGTCTTGATACCTCCCAAATAATTGTCATATCCGCACTTGGCGACTGCTGCCTCCAGCTCTCACAACAATTCCATAGAGTTGACGATCCGCAAGGCACCAAGCGCCACCACTTTTTCCAAGGGCAGCCAATGCTAGCAATATAACCTAGCGGCTAATCCGTCCTGAGTCATTTACCAGAGTGTATCCATATGAACACCCCTCCGCACATAGAGAGGCTCGCTATTTTGCTCAGGGGAGCACTATAGCAAATTGGAGGACGGAAAACCAGAAAAATAGAGGCGTGCCCTCCCGGGAAGGCGCACGGGCCGATTCTCGCCAGAGGTCTGGGCGGTTCCGGATCGGTCGCATAGCCCCCTTTTCCCGAAGGCGCACCGTGGGCTCCACCTGCTTTAGCCAACCACTAATGGTGTCCTTAGCGATATCAAGGATACGACCGGTCGCCTGGATACTCATTCCTTCCGCCAAGACCTTCACGGCCGGAGTGATTACTCACTCCTTCGCATGCAGACCCAAAATGCCGTACCAGCTCGAATACTGAAGTAATGACCTCAACTCTTGCATCCATATTGCGATATTTTGCCATCTCCGGCATCATTGCAGAAATAAATTGCAACGGAGAATGCATAATAGCACAGGGTAGAATAGTGGCGCGGCGCTGTCGACTGGTTTCTGCCCATTCGGGTCTGTGCCCCTATCGAGTGGCCCATCAGTCCGTTGCCACCAAGCTCTCTATAATCTCGTACGACGGGTTTTCCCCACCTTTTTTTTCATTACATAACATTTTTCATCGAGTTCGGACTTTATTATTCTACTACGCGGGCTTGTTTTAAACGAGACTTATTGGCATCACTTCTTGAAGTGCATGCGCTTTAGTTGGATCTGGATTGTACAAAAAAATTTCGGGTTTCGAGGGAACCGGCGGACCGGCGCTCGAAACCCGAAACTCATTGGCTTGACTACGCGCCACAGGGAATGTTCGAACCGGGAGTTCGTCCGTGCGCGCGCAACCTAACGCTATTTATCCAGCAAGCTCTTATCCAACTGGCCGAGATTCCAGAACTCGTTCGATGCATCGCTACCGTACTGCACGGTGACGGGATCGCCATTGGACAATTGGGCAAATTCCTGGCTGGTCAGCGTAAAGATTAAAGTACCGGTGTCGCCATTGAGCGGATACTGGCTTAACTTAAAGTCCTTGCCGCCGATGCGCAACACTGTCAATTCGTTGCGCACAGGAAATTCCTGCCGGCTGCTGACTTCGATTTCGACACCGGATTGGTTGTCCAACGCCGACGCGGCCGTTACTGTTCTTAGGTTATTGATTCTACCCATAGCTTCGTTGATGGTTACGCTATATGGATTGGGCAGTTGGCTCTCGTCGTCGGAGCCTTCAATACCGGCGCCCGGTTGACAGGCGGTAATCGCTGAAACGCGTACGTTGGCCAAGTATATAGCACTACTCCTCGTGTTGTCAAACGTGAATCGTACGCCACGTATATTCGTCAAATCGGCGAGCCGGAACGCCGAAAGCGGGATACGCGCCGTCTGCAAAATCCTGTGGCCGCTGGGTGGGCCCAGCAGCGTGGTATAGGTGCTTAACTGGACCGGTCCGGAAAGCGCGCCGGAAACAGTTCCGTCGTCCATCACCAGACGAATGGAAAAGTCTGTCGCCGCGGCCATGTCGGTTTGTCTCGATACGCGAAAATCGAGTGTCTCGAACCCAGCCAAAGAGCTGATATCAACTCCAAAGCCGGGATCGGTCCAATTGGTCTGGAAATATGTGCCGGCACCGGGCGCCGCCCAAGAGATAGCCGCTCCCCGCACGACGTGTTCGGGTATGGGACCGTGCGAATAGCCCGTCAGACCGCTGCTGAGATTGGCGCTGCCAAAGGTATTAATTCCAGTAGCCTGGTCGAACTCCTCAAACGACGACGTAAAGCCGGTGCCTTCATTGAAGCCACGCGTGACTCTGGTTGGCCAAGCCGGCAGGGTATAGGACGGATTGAAGTTTCGATTGAAGCTTGGAATGGCGCCGAATCCCAAATTGCCGCGGAAGAAGGGCAGCAAACTAAGGCGGCCCGCCCGTCGCTGCAATAACGATCCGTTGCTGGGACCGAACAAGGCCGGATTTCCGAAACCACTGCAGCCGCCGGAATCGCTCTGTTGCCATTCGGTATTGTAATAGTTATGATTGGTTCCCCAGACTAAATGGTCCGATTTCTGAGTCGCATCGTTGAAATTACCCATCATGCGATCAAAGGGCCTGATGCCTTGCAAATTGGAGACGTCGCCGTCACAAGCCGGCAACAATACTTGCCATACAGCGTAATCCGCGTCCAGCGTGCGAGCGGTTTGCCCGTCCACCGGACCTATTTCAAAGATGGCATTAATGAGAACCGAGTCCGGAATCTGTGCCGGCCACGGGCTTCCTACGTCATTATATAGGTTGTAGGCGGCGCGTGCGCCTTCGCCCCCGCGTGAGTGGCCCATCAAGCCGACGCTGCTGAAATCCATCGTTCCAATAAAGTCGTTGGGACCCAAACCCAGCGAGGCCGGCGCGCCGCCAAATGTGTTCCACTGGCTCAATCGTTGCAAATGTCTAAGCACCAGACGTCCGCGCGCCAGATTGAGACCGCCGTCCCCGGCAACGCCGCCGCCGCAGGTGATCCCACGATTGGCATTAATTGAAACGACAAAGTAACCCCACGAAGCGAGTCGCTCCGCCAAATAGCCATAGCCCAAATGGTTGGGTGTAACTACATAGCCACCGGGGCAGGTTCCAGATGACGTGTATTGACAATTATTGTCTGAGCGAGGGCTTGCTCCTATTCCACAGGTGCCGTGGTTGCCGTGTAGGAAGACAACGACGGGAAATGGGCCTGTCGAAAAGTCAACCGGGCGGTACATACGCGCCCAGATCTCTGTCGCGCGATCGCCGAGAACCATCGGGTCAACGCCGGCGGGAAAGCGATAATCCGCCCGCGTCACCGCCAAAGGGCCGCGTCCGCTGCCATCGGGCGCCGGGCCGCAGATTTGGGCCGAGGCGTATTGCATGAATGTGGCAGAGGTTAGCAATATCCCTGCCAACAAGATCCATAGTATTCGTCTAATCTTGCCTGTTGTTATCATTATAACCTCCTGAATTTAAAATCAGTTTGCCGGCAAACGCCGCGTCAAAGGTATTTCAGATTTGTCCTCTTTGCACGCGGGATTGCTGCCAGTGCGCCTATCATCCTACGGACTATTGCGCGTTGCTCTTGGCCCCTTCAGGGATGCTATAGCTCCCCGAGCTTGGACCGGCCGATGGATTGCGGTTGATGACAAAGCTATCGGCACGGACTTTGGCGATGGCAAATCCTTGAGCAGTGGCCTGGGCCGTGATGACGATTTTATTGATGAGCTCTTCATCGCAGGTCACGGCAAACAATCGGGCGCCGGACTGTCCCAGGACTGATCGGGTTTGTGTGGACACGACCGCCCCGGCTAGATCAAAAAACTGAACCGTAATCGGCATGGCGGGCGTAAACACATTGTTTTCGATCTCCATTCCTGCGGTCCCCGCCAGATAGCCGGCGGCCATCGTGATGGTTAATGTTGCCGTAGTGTTGAAGCCAATCATCGGGGTATCTGTTTCGGATTCGGGTGGGGCAGACCACGTACTCCAACCGTTTGGCACCTGGCGCACCGAGAGCCCGTTACTAAACTTGGCCTCAACGTTGTTGTCGCTATCTTTGCATTCAGTGGATGTGCCGCCGACCGTGCCTATGGTACAAATCTCAGTTCCCATAGTATAGGCCGCGGTTGGTTGCAGAATGGCCGTGCATGCTGCCATAGCCCTGTGGCACTGAAACGCCAGCAAGCAAAAGGCCATCAGTACAAGACCTAAAAGTTGTCTCATAGTTTATCCTCCAATGGTGGTTAGGTTTCATAAAGCAAGTGCCACCTCAACTTGCTTTCATGTACTCCTGCGAGGAGAAATCGATTCTTCCCCAGCAGTCGTAGTTTCGGATAGTTTTGTAATGAGCTTGCGCGAGTCTTCGAATTCTTAGCCGACCTGTAGCCAGTTCATTTTCCAGGCAAGTTGTGTTTTCGAAGAATGAATGTGTCTTTTCCTTCCCCACGTCGCCAGGATATTAACGGGGGGCTATTCCAAAAGGAAATCCATGCACGTGCCGGGACTTATTTCATAAGGCGTCTCACGGGGGCGGAAAATTTTGGCTCCGGTCAAACCGCGTAATTGGATATGACCGCTTTCAATTCGCAGCATAGCGCCTTCGCGTAATCCAACCACTATATTACCATTCTCCTCGTGAAACTCGGCAATTCGTTGAGGACGCGTTTCTCCCTGATGGTTCGACGAAGGATCAGGATCAAGATAATGCGGATTTATGTTAAACGGAACCAGATTGAGCGCCTCAAAGCTGGGTGGCTGCATTATCGGCATGTCGTTAGTAGTCTTGATGGACGGACAGGCCACGTTGGTTCCAGCGCTAATGCCAATATAGGGCATGCCTTGATTTACACGCTCGCGTATGGCCGGAATGATGCCCGTTTGGTAGAGTCTGTTCAGCAGCCGAAACGTGTTGCCGCCGCCAATATATAATGCCGACGCCTCGGCCACGCGGGCTGGCGCCGAGCCGTCACAAGGAAGAGCCTCAACCTGCAGCCCCGCCTGTTGCAGACGCGCTCTTACTTTCTCATGGTACGCTGCGTGATTGTGAAGAGCAAAAGGAACAAAGAGGACGCGAGTGATCGGTCGAAGGAAGCTTTCTATTTCATCTATGCAATAGTCGAGAAACCCATACCCGGCAAGGATTGAATTACTGATCAAAAGAAGCCGATACTCTTGCATAGCCTTCACCGCCCCATCGGGATTATATATAAGACCCTTTTCCTTGTAAAGCAAAATCGTAACTGTTCCGCGGGTGTGCACAGGTACAGAACCGGGAGCGGTAGCGACCCCGACTGTGTCGGGGCCTACCCGGCTCTGCCACCCGCCCGCTACCACAGGCGGTTCTGTATCGGCTGGGCGCCCTAAGGCGTGCGTAGTTGAACAAGTAAAATAAACTTGGCGGCAACGCGCCTTAGCGCGGCTTTCATTGGAGGCCCGATGTTTTTTTTCGAGTGGATTACTTGTTAATCAAGGCGCAGGTTTTCTGGGCGCCCGCGGGGTCCAAGGCCGCCTGCCCTTGTTCAATGCCGCGAATCTTTCCATGCTTATCGACGACGAACGTGGTGCGACGTGCGAAGCCGCGCGTCTCATCCAAGACGCCATATTCCTTGGAAACCTTGTGTGAAAGATCGCTGAGCAGGGGGAAGGAAACCCCAATTTCTTTGGCAAATTTCGCGAGAGCCGGTGGGCTATCAACACTGATGCCGAGTATCTGAGTATCAGCCTCTTGGAATTTGGCCATATCAGACTGATAGGCCTTTAGCTCTCGCGTTCACCCTGTGGTAAACGCCAACACATAGAAAGCCAGAACGACGTTTTTCTTTCCTTTAAAATCGCTCAGTTTTACCGGCTTGCCGGTTTGGTCCGGCATAGCAAAGTCCGGCGCCGTATCGCCCACCCTCAAAGATGCAGCTACGGTAACCGCACCGGTCTGTTGACCGAACAATTGCCCACCGCCAAGCAGAAAGCCACCGAGACAGGCCATGCTCAGCGCGCGCTTGGCGCGAAAAAAAGTGTATCGTTGTTGCATAAGCTGAGTTCTCCTTTCGTGGTCGATTTGCCAGATCCGCCCTAATATACGACATCCAGTCTACCATGTTTCATGCGGGTTAGCCCGTTACCCAACTTAAGACCAACATGTCAGTCGTAGCTAGCTGTTCTCCGTGAGGAGAACCCTTTTTTCCAGCGTAGTCTTTGCGAAGATGAAATTGTGCGGAAACGGATAAAAATTTTTTTGAGGTAGCCTTTCAGGCTTTATTCATGCGGGTATTTAACGGTTTTCCGGCGTCCCAAGCTTTTTGAATTTTACAAGCTGGGTTCCGGCTCGTCCGGGTTAGGGTAGGTCATTACCCAAACTTTTGCGCTAAGCCGAAGGCTGGATACACTGGCCGCGTAGCGGCCTATTGATTTTAGCCGTGCCTTTCAAGGCACGGTAGGTGCGGCGGCGGAAATCTCTTTCGTCCCGACGCTGTCGGGACGATTGAACCGCAGCCACGGGATAAAAATTAGGACCAATACCTACACATCACTCCAATACCGCATCGTCGAGTATTATTTATGAGACTGAATTTCCTAGAGTGCCAGTAGAACGCCATGATTGGCGGAATCAATCGTCGCTGACGCGACGCGGCCGGTTTATACAGCCTTCGAGTCGGCGCCATAACTTGGATAAGGACAAGGCGCCTCGTTGTCGGTGCTCGGCGATCCGCTGTCTATTGTGTCGTTTTACCGCCAGGACTCTTTGGAAAAAACTTGTCTCCCTGGTAGCCACTCATGAACTAGAAGACCTCTAAATGGTCAGGCCCAGAATAGCATAATCTAATCTTCCTTGCATCCACGTTGACGATAAAGTGGAATGTTTGGGTCACAGGGTTTCGCGTTAGGATCCAGGTTCTCTCCTTTCTTCAGCGACGGCGGCGGCGTGGCGGCAATTTTAAGAGACACTGGTCCAGTACTATTTCGCAGGTCTACATGGCCCACGGCATACTGTTCAAATCCAGTCCCGAGATAGAGCGTGTATTCGCGATCGGCTGGAACTTCGCGAAGCCGAGCCGTGACTATTCTTCTACCATCTCCGCTAGCAACGCCTGTGGCGCCTTTCTCCTCCGGTGAATTCTTTGGAGCAAGGGTCACCGTGTTAACCCAACCAATCCACTTTTCGGGGTTGGGGAACTCGATGGTAAGCTCGACGGGAATCATTCTCGACGGGCGACCTGCGCTCGAGCTGCCTCCAGATGTAGGTTCTGTGCCCCCGCTACGCAAATAGGTCACTCGGTGATTCCAGCCGTTGTACTGATACTCAAAGACAATCTGCCGGCCGTCTTGTAGCTGTCCTATGCCGCGTATTTTGGATTCTGAAAGAAAGAGTTCTTTCCCTTTAACCGTGTAGGTGCCCTTCTCACTGGACATCTGATAGGTTCCATCAGAGTTTAAGACAAGCGGCGGGCTGGTGCAACGTTTCCCAGCCCCCGATACGTTATAGCTCCAGCATCGGTAGGTTCCGGCAATGGGCTCTTCGCCAAGGGTTGTCGTGCAATTATACAAACCAAATAGGGTTACCCAACTCATTAATAAGAAATTCCTGGTTTTCATCATCTCCTCCTCGTTTTTCCATAAGGGGGTGCATCCTTTGTGAACAGGTTGCGCCATGCGTCGGATATTAAGATCCAACGGCCTTGCCTCCAGCGCCTTCTCCTTCGATGGCTTGCCAGCGTCTCGCCCACCCACCGGTAAGTGCCGCAGCGATTTGGATCACACGATGGCGCAGCATGCGCAAGCGGCGATAAGGTTCACATCGTCGGGTTTCAAAGTTTCTTTAGAGATATTTAATCTTTTGGGGGATCGTCGAGCCGGCTTTTCCGAAAACAACCGGTGACTGTCAGGATAGCCATGAAGGTAGGGATAAAGTTCTTTTCTTGTCGATAGGAATTGTTCATGCCCCTTAGGGGCACTACGACGAATGAAAACAGCCACGGCATCCCTGGGAGCGCCCCGACTACGTCGGGGCAAGGGTGGACTCTATCCGCTACGGGACTCGCCCCGACGGTAGTCGGGGCGCTCCCAAGTATTTTCAAGGGATAGTCACGCCGCGTTTGTATCGGGATCAAGGAAGATACCTGCGATGAGGAGATTGCTGCTTTAAACAGGATCGGTCATCAAAGTGAGCGTTGAATGCCACCGCAGGGAGTTTGCTTACAGAAAAGCACCCAGCGCGTTAAGGCTGTTTGCGGCAGTAAACGGTAATGTTTCCGGCGCGCTTGAAGTGCGCTAAAAAATAGAGAAGTGCGAATTCAAGCATCAAGTACGGAATCCCGAGGGTTAGGAACAGTCCCCAGAAGAGTGTAAAATTTAATATACGAGACCACCGGGGACGCCGCCGATTTTCGATTTTGCGGCGCATCAAGGCCATGAGGTTGCCGCCGAAGCAATAAAACAGGCTGCCGCTGAGTTCAAGGGGCATCAGCGAGCCTTCGATGTCTACCACCTCCCAGCCGGCCTTATTCAGCAGACTCGTTATGGAATCCGGCGTAAATTGATAAACGTGAAAGGGGATAAAATGGAAGATCCAATTCCGTCCGAAAATCTTGGCCAACAGACTCCCGTAACAGGGGACTTGCAGAACCAAAAGACCATCCGATTTTAAGATTCGGCGAAACTCCGCCAAAAGCTCGAGCGGCTTTTCCAAATGTTCCAGGACATGCCATAACCGCAGGACGTCAATGCTTCCATCCGGAAAGCGACAGTCGGCGAGCCGGCCGAGATGAACTTCAATCCCCAGCTCCCGGCGGGCGTATTCCACAAAGGGTTTTCCGATGTCGACGCCCAAAGGCCGGAAAGGTTTGGCGAGTTGCGCGTAATAGAGAAAGGCTCCATTACCGCAGCCGACGTCCAGTATGACCGTGTCGGGCCGAATCGGTCGCAGGCGATCCACACGGTCGATAAATCGGCGGGCATTGATGTAGTCGCGCTCAAAGCGGGGCTGCTTGTTGACCCGCTTGCTGTTGAACTGGGAGATGATTTCTGCGGCGGCGCTGGAGTAGGCGTTTTCCAGAGTCTCTCCGTCGGGTCTGGGATTGACGTAGGCCAGGCGGCATCCGGCGCATTCGATTAACGGGAATTGGCCGGAGAAATGCCCGAGCCTGTCGGGAACGGTGAGAATTGTTTTCCCGGAATCGTTCCCACAGACCGGACAAGTGATTTTTTCCAAACCCATTCGTTGCGCTCCTCTGAAAATACCTGGGAGCGCCGGCATCCCTGCCGGCGAGTCCCGTCGCTTACCTAGTCCACCCTGGCCGGCAAGGATGCCGGCGCTCCCAGGGCGTCGTTGCTATTATCATTAGTCGTGATGCCCTCGGAAATCTCCTATCCGCCGGCGCGCGGAGAGTTCCCCTGTGACGCCTTGTCATGGCTCATTCTTTCTTGGGCCGCAGCATTAACGTATCGCCACGCGCAATCAGCGGCTCGCCCGGGGGAAGATCCTTCGGGATATGCCGAACGATTTGGTCGGGGTCACGCACGATGACATAGCCGTTGGGAATTTCCAGACCGGCGTCAAACCAAATGCCGGTCCCCAGAAAAACGTTGTGACCGAGACAACTGCCCAGGAATTGCTTACCGACCGAGACGCGCTGCCCCTGATGCTCCACACGAATATTCTTGCCGAGCTTCATATCAATGAGATACGTAGCCGGCGCCGCCATAGTGCCGCGGCCGACCATGCAACCTTGCATCGGCTGGTGTCCGACGAGGGCGCGCGGATACAGTACGCAATACACCAGTCGGGCGCCGCTGCTGGCCACGGCGTTCTCGCCAAGCACCGAGCCAATGACCTCGGCCCCGGAGGCCACCTCGGCGCCGTCGCCCAACCACGAGCCAAAGACGGCGGCATGACGTCCGATTTTGACGCCGTTTCCCAATACCGAAGCTTCCACTATGGCCGACGGGTGTATGTCGCAGTGCTTGCCTTTCCGCACCAGCTTGGCCATGATTTTCCACCGATTGATCGAGTGCGCCCGCAACAGGCCGCTAAGGAAATGCATCACCATGCGCGGCGAGGGATTGGCCCAATAGTAATAAACCGCATACAGGTTGGCAAAGAGAATGTGGCTCCAGTGCGTGACGTGAAAGGCGAACTCACGGGTGACGTAATAAGCGAAACTGGAGCGCCCTTCCGTTACGCGCTCGACGCGGTCCATGCCCATGCGGCGTTCCTTTATGCGAATCGGCAGGCGCGTCGCTGACGACAAACTCTCGGCGGTGGGTCTCAGATTATTGAAGGCATATATTTGATAGACCGCTTGCGTGGATTCGCCCAAAGGCTCGACCAGGACATCCTGAACCGGCGTGGTAAACTCCGTGAAGCCGCAGGTCGGGATGGCCAGGGCCCAAAGGCCCGGCCGTTTTGCCACGGCGTCCAGAAATTTTTTGAGAATCTCGGCGGAGAAAAAAACGTGATCGGAGATGAGCAGGCCGCTGGGCTCGTCGACTTCTTCCAGCCGTTGTATGCGCGCAACGACGAAGCCCGCCCGCCGCGCGGCGTCCCTTTGATGCCACTCCAGGGTCTGGTTTCGTATCGGTATTTCGGAGACCGGGTCATTAAATGGCGTGACTTTGATCCCACTAGGATACAAGAAAATTTTCATAGCTTAGCTGGCCGCGGAATAGTTACGACCGCGCCAGGGAATATTTTTACCGCGCACTCCTTTCCAGGTTGAGTTGACGATCATTCCGATGACGATGACCGCGCCCAATGGATAAAGCACGGAGTGTGAAGTGTCCAAATCAAAGAGGACCTGTAAAGTATAGCGATGGGCTAATCCCAACAGCCATACGCTTATCCATAGGGCGATGTGTGCTGCCACCCAATGCCCGCTGATGGCCCCATAAATCAATGCACCCAAAATAACGACCGCCGGCAGGAAAAGAAACGCAAAAATCCCGGCGCACGCCGCCAAGGCCAGCGCTACGCGCCTTTCCAGCCCCACATAAAAATTCCGGCTCCATCCGCTCCAGAGTCGGCTTAAGCTTTCGTACATGGTAAGACTTGCCATATCCGTGCCCAGTACATAAGCTAACCGCCGCTTATTCTGCTTAATCCGTTTGGCCAGTGTCAAGTCTTCGACCACGATTCCTTCCAGCGCGGCGTGCCCGCCGATGGCTTGATAAGCCTCGCGTCGAAACAACATGAATGGTCCATTGGCCGAGGCTACCGGCGAGGTGGGATCGCTAAGCGCTTCGATAGGAAACCAAATCAAGATGGCCATGGCCATGATGGGCTGCACCAGCGCCTCCCAGAAACACCCATATCGCAGTTTTGGGAAAATAGTAAAGAGATCGGCGCGCTCCATTTGAGCAAAGGCCAGCGACCGCTTTAGGCAGTTCGGCGCCAGACGGATATCCGCGTCCAAGAACAATAACCATTCGCCGCTGGCCAGCGCGGCCGCCTGAGCGCAAGCGTGGATTTTGCCCGCCCAACCCGCGGGCAGCGGGCGACCGGTTGCCAAGCGAATGTTGGCGTGCTTTGACTGGAATCCGCAAACGATGTCGGCCGTGCGGTCAGTCGAGCTGTCGTTGAGAATGATGATTTCGAGATTTGGGTAATTCTGATCCAAGAGCGTGTTCAGCAGCGGACCGATGTTGGCTTCCTCATTGCGAGCGGGAATCAGCACGCTGAGGCTGGGCCATGGGCCAAGGATCTGTGAAGCGGGCAACTGCCCGGGCTTAGGCAGCGCGCGGTACACGTCGGTTAATCGTAAGAGCGAAACGATCCACCCAAAAATCAAAGCCACCGCCAGCAGACTTAGAATCACCATAAAATAAAAGTAACTACTCAGCCGGCGCTCCTTAGCCCCGTAGGGGCGGAATGTTTATAGCTGGAATCCATTGAATAAGAGTCAAGCTCCATAGGAGCGACATGTATAGAACCTTTGAAACTGATCAGCCACGGCGATGACCAAGCCGGAGGCTTGGCAGCCATTAGCCGGTGGTTGAGCGCAGCGATACCACCGGTCAACGAACGAAAAACGGAGGCACCCCGGAGGGGTGCGAGCAAGGGCCAGACAGCTCGTGCTGGCACCCCTCCGGGGTACGCCGGTTTTCATGGCGTGCGTTCCGGTAGTGTCGCTGCGCTCAACCACCGGCTAATAGCTGGAAACCCTCCGGGTTTCCACGCTATTCCTGATTTCAAATTTCGTAATTGTTCCACCATCCACGGATTAGGCTACCCAGCCGATACGGAACCGCTGCCATGGGCCGAGCAGTCACAAATAATAAATATCCGAAACACTGAAGTCGACTCGCACGGCGCCCTTCTCTCGGCCGGGACCGCGTTACGTTTTCTTACGGCCAATCCATCTCCATGAGTCATCCCGTCGTTGGATAAACGCGGCCGCGCCAGGATATTTCTCGCCGTGCGAGTACCCGCCAAATAGAATTGGCAAGAATCCCTATAACCAGCAGCGCGCTGACCGGCTGCAGCCAGGCGTAACGCGTGGTAAAGTCGAACAGGCTGCGCATGACAAAGCGGTGGGACAGTGATACTAAACAAACACTTGACCACAAGAGGAAAAATCCTAAACTCGCTGGGGAACCTCCCCGTAGAAGGAGATTGCTGAGGCCCGCCAGCGCTATAATCCACGGCAAGACCATGAAGACCAGCAAGGCGGCCATGGCCGCCAGGCCGCGCCCCACGCTGCGATTAAGCCCCAGGAAGATACAGCGGGTCCAACCATTCCATACAGTGCGAAAGGGGCTGTACATGCGCGCCGTCACTACGTTAGTTCCGAGCACATAGGCCAAACGCAGCCGGTTCTGCTTGATCTTCACGGCGAGTTGCGGTCCGTCCACCACGGCGCCCTTCATGGCCAAATGCCCGCCAATTTGCTCATAGGCTTGACGGCGAAACAGTAGGAAGCCGCCCCAGGCCATCGCCGTCGCATCGCCCGGATCATTCAGCGCCTTGGCCTTAAACTGAATGAGGAACAGATGCCCCATGAGCGGTTGGATCAGGCTTTCCCAGAGATTGCCCAAGTCAGTCTTGGGGATGGCGGCAACCAAATCCGTGTCATGCTCCAATGCATAGCTCAGAGCGCGTGCTAAGCCGCCGGGCGACAACTCTGTGTCGGCATCCAAAATCAAGTAATAGGATCCTTGAGCGCGATCGGCGCCCTGGGCACAAGCATAAACACGCCCCGACCATCCCGGTGGGAGCGGCTCGCCATTGATCATTTGCAATCGTCGATCATCGGTGGCAAAGGTTTGGATGATTTCCGCGGTACGGTCGGTTGAATTGTCATTAATGACGATGACCTCGAGGTTGCGATACTCTTGACTGAGCACCGCCCGTAGGCATATGCCAATGTTCTCTTCTTCATTGCGCGCCGGGATAATGACACTCAGCAGGGGAGCGTCCTTGAGCATGGGGGAACGGTCGTAGAAATCGACTTTGGGCACGTCGCGATAGACCTCAATCATAGTCCTCTTAGACGCTAGACTTTTTTTGTTGGAGGTTCCCTGACGTCCGCGGCAAAAGACATCGTGTAGGCCACGGCTGAATTATTTTAGTGACCGCTCAGCCGTGACGGTCCCTTAGGGACCACTGACTTTAGGCAGGTCCTTTAGGGCCTGCGGGCAAGGACCGGCGGAAAGCCCCGTCGCGTAGCGACGGTTGAATCCCGATCGTGTGCGTTTCAACCGTCGCTACGCGACGGGCGGTGTGCTCGGGACCGGCTATACCGGCCTTGAAAGGCCGGCCTAAATTCAATCAGCCGCTACGCGGCTGAGTAGTTACTTATTTTATTACCAATCCCTTGAAGGGCTCTGAACCAATGCTGCGCCGATCCAATAATTCAAGCCTCCCGCCGCGCTAGTGGCTGCTCTGGAAAAGATGCTCTCGAAACAGAATAGGCCTTCCCCTTCTAGCCGGTGGCCTCTCGCAAGGCCGGGCGCCGGGCGGCCATCCTCGGCCCTTTTTGTTTTTCCAAGGCATAGAGCAGTTTTTCAATGAGCTGCCCCGCACGGACCGGTCCATTATATTTGAGTACGCAGGATTGCAGCTCCTGCGCCTTATGGCGGAAGGAATCACACGTCAAGATCGTCTCGATGGCCTCGACCAACTTACGTCCGGCGTGGCGGCCCGGCGGAACGCGCAGGCCGAACTTCAGCGACTCCACTCGTTGCAAATTAATGTCTTGATCTACATGCGTCGGAATCCCGATGACCGGCTTACCGGCGGCGATGGCCTGATATATGGTCCCATTGCCGCCGTGATTGATCACAATGTCGCTCTTTTCCATCAAACGCAGGCCGTTGGCGAACCGTGCGATAAAAACATTCTTGGGCGGCGCGCCATTGCCCGTGTAAAAACCGCCGGTGGTCATGATGATCTGATAATGCGTGTTGCCGAAGCGCGCAATGGCCTCGCGAAAGAACTCCGGATTGCCGCTGCTGCCCATGGTGAAATACAAAGTGGGTCGCCGCGGGTCCAGCCGGGCGAGCCACTCGGGATCGGGCAGCTTGGGGTTCCATAAAATGGGACCCGTGTAATGCATGGTAGGTGGCAGATCCTTGGTAGGCGCATATTCAGGAATATCCGCCAGCAACGTAAGATTTCCTTCAACAATATCAAACAAGTTGTTAAAGCGGCCCGTCAAGTTATGCTCTTTCTGAAATTGCCGATAGGGAAGGGCCCAGTACGCGCCAAACCACTTCTTCATTGCCGGCAAAATCCGTCCGGCCAATTTCTCGCCCAGAAGTTTAGTGGAAAAATGACCAGCAATGGCGCTAAGCGGAGCGGATGAATAATTAGTCCATAAGCCATTCGTGACCGATACATAAGGAACATTGGTTACTCGACAGGAGGCGCTGAGCGTCCAGTGCATATCGCCGACCACGACATCCGGGGCGTTTCGCTCGATGCACTCAATATCGGATCGGATCGAACGGTAAATAGTGTCCCGCCACCAACGATAGCCTACCAGACCGGCGCGCTCGGCCAGTTCCAGAGTTCTCTCCCGCGCCACCGTAAATACGGAATCGGTGGCAATGCCTTCTTCGCGCGGCAAGAACATGAATTCGCCGTCTCCGGCGACGATGACCTCGTGTCCGGCTCTTTTCAAAACTTTCGCGATCTCCACCAAGCGGGACATATGGGCCAGGAAATTCGCGTCGGCTATCAGTAGAATGCGTTTTGGTGAGCGGTGTGATGCGGTGCCCATTGTCAACTTCCCTCCTTAAGCAGCTCTTCGGGCTGCTGGAGAATTCGACGAATCTCCTGCACAAATTCGCCGCAGGTCCTGCCATTAAGCGTCTTGTGGTCCCCAATCAGGGTCATACGAACCGTGCTGCGGGTCTCGAGTCGATCCCCATTGACGACGGGGACTCGCTCTCGGCCCCCAATCATGAGCAGAGTGTTGACCGACACCGGCGAACTGGCCCAATCAATGCCGATATTGCTCACGTTGCTTATTTGAAAATTGCCGCCCGACTGATACCGCAGGCGATAACTGCTCAGCAGCCGGCGAATGAGCCAACGACGAAGCCTATCCGAGGGGAACCACCGCGCCCACCGTGAAAGCTTCTCCATGTTTTCAGCCTCCACTTTTCGTGCGGTCTCACCCTTGACCAAAACCTCTTTGGTGATGGTGACGAGTGATTTCGAATCCGCGTAGTTGACAATTACCACGGGCGCCAATATCTCAGCGCCCGCCACAGAAACGCCAATGGCGATAATTCCAGGCTTGATCAAGCGATACCCGCGTGGAATGTAGCCCAGTATCGGGAATTTCTTGAGAGTCAGCGCCGCGGCCTTGATGACGGCGGTATTCAATGTGATGCGCAAGCGATGCTCGCGACTCCACTCTTCGAGACGCTGCACCAGTGCCGTGATATCTGTAGTGAAGCAAACCGTGATCTTGGGGGCGCGCAAGGCGTCGATGACATCGAACTGTATGCGTTGGGCCGGGGTGAGCGTGATTACTTGGTCACCATCATTTCTTGCCATTAAAGCCAATAACTCCCGGAACAAATATGCGCCGGTGCCAGGTTTCCGCTTTGACTTCTAGGAGACTCAAAGGGGCAGTTTGAACCGCTGTTCCAGGCTATGCGCCTTTTTCGGCGGGCATACACGGGGCGTGAAATTCCGCCGCGGCTTAAGAAGTCATACCGTGCGCCGATTCGTCCTTCTTACTCAGAATCGAAGCGAGGGTGCAGGAACTTTTATTATTATCCAGTAAGGGTCCCCTCTTGATCGCTGGAATCAATTTAAGTTATGATGACTACTTTTTTATCCTGAAAGTATTTTTCGCCAGGTACGTATTCTGTTTACGTGTATACTTCAGAATCGGACCAAGCCCCCGATCGTGATTATATAATCCCAGCCTTTACAGAGTCAATATAAAACTTCGGCGTGCTGAGATTCGATCCTCAGCTTATCCGACGATAGCAGAGCCGGTCTCGCACGGGCTAGTTTTTGGCATCAGCGCGTTTCTTATGATCGAGCTTCAAGATCGGCGTGCAAAACTTCGGTCCGTGGTTTAGGGACCAGGGGCCAGGCATGGGACGCGTAGATGACCAGGGACTACAAGAAGACTCGCGGTCTTTAAATTTCTTGAGGGCATCCACTCGCTACAGTACTGGGAGCGGGAGCGACCGGGTCGGCCTGTTGTGGAAGGGAAACCCACCCGTTTGCTACCGCTCCCGATATTGTATCCGTACCTGCCCTCCTGAACAGTTACAAAATTTCCTGTCCATTGATCCGCCCTATATTTTCTGTATAGAACAAGGTGAATTCCTTAGGATCGACTGATAAATGTCCTGTCGAATTTGGTGGGGAAAATTTATGTTGAATTTGATGGTACGGCGAGAGGACCCATGATATACTCGAAATCGTATCGAAATCTTACTGTAATCTTTTCCAGCCGCCGGGGGGCGGTGAGCGTCCAAGATAGTTTTAGACGGCATTACCTTTACCTTTCATAAACCTTTTCCGTTCATCTTATGCTAAGATCATGGCGACTTGTTCTGATGGCGATGGGAGGAGGTCTCCTCCTGCTGACTTTCACCATCTCGGCGCACGCGCAATGCAACCTTCCCTGCGGAATCGTTGGGAATGGCACCATTGATTGCCCACAATCGCCCTTAACCACGTACACGCTCTCTGGGAATGTTTCGTTGCCACCGAGTCCGTATACGTGTACAGGCATCACGCTAATGTTCAATTCCGCTTCCAACCTGACACTGAACAATGGCACGCAGTTGACGCTTGGCGATTCTCTAATAAATGATTCAAAATCTCAATTCGTTTTTCAGAACTTCATGAAGCTGCGGCAGGGTTCTCAATTGAACCTCAATGGGGTAACTCTCAGCTCCCCAACCATTTTCTTAATCGACACCGAGAAAGCCATGGCCACCTCAACCCCCATCATCAATATTAACCGAACGTCGGCGAACAAGACGGTCTTGAACTTTACAGAAATTGTGCTCAATGGCAACGCCCAACTGACGGCCGGGACCGACCATTGTAACGCGCCCGATCCGTTCTGCAACGAGCTCTACGATATCGTGACCCGGGATAGGGCGTCGTTAACCCTCAATAACGTGAAAATGCACAATTTTTTTGCCGAAGCCAATGGGTCGCTTCTAGGGGTTGGTGGGCGCATCGCGCTTTCGAATATTCCCAATGGCTACGGCGACCCGCTCCAGACACCCAAACCCTTGGTCTCGTTTACCTGTCCATCGCCGCCGATTTGCTCGCCGAGCGCCCCCTGCTGTTCAGGGACACCCTATCAGCTCATGGTCAACGCGACCTACATTCAGGAATTTAGATTTAACGTCAACAACGGCGGCACGGCGGTCTTGAGCAATATCGGCGCCACCGTGGTGGACTTTGAGGAGGGTTTGGGTTGCGATTGGACCTTCGGCAACGGGGAGTTGCCTTATGTGAAGGTAGCCGGCGCCTGCGTCATCGCTAAGTTACCCTCCGTGGTGATGATCGTCCGTGCAAAAATTTTTTTGCACGGATCCGCGCGAACAAGCAGAGCCGGACAAAAATGGATCATTTGTTAGAGAAACCTCCTTGTCGTGCAAAATTCAGGTATTATGATGCCGTCCTCTCGCAAGTCCATGTGAAAGAGTACGGCTTTTCCATTTACCCAACCGTTCCGCCGGACCCGCCCAATAACAGCAGGCTCACGATCGCGGACCCGGGGACGCGCTTGGTGGAGGTGGTCATCAGCGGTACTTCAAGCGCCACGGTGAACGGCGGTGGACTGCCCCCACCCAGCGACAGCACCCAGGTGCAGACGCTGACGGCGAGCGGCAGCAGTCAGTTGACGGTGACGGACTCGGATATGACGCCGGCGTCGACGGCCAATTTCGATACCGAGCCTGAGCCCGCCACTGCGCTCACCGGCGCTAAAATTTCTATAACCAAATGCACGGGGCCGATTCCGTGGAGATGTGTTAATAACCTTCCTAGCGGCCTTTGTCCGAACGGAGCGCATGCCGGCAATGGTACCCAGATATTTTTTGGTGGTATCGGTGACTTAAATTGCGGCCACCCGGCTGACATGAGTTGTGACCCACCCACATCAAAGATATGTGCCGTTTGTACTCAGGCGGATATTGATGTACGGCCTCAAAGGTGTGATCAAGACCATTTAAATCAATTTCTCGTTACATGTGAAAATGGTAATAAACTGGCCCTTTGGGTGTCACCGTGTACACCGTAGTTGCATCGTTACGCCCGATCCTATTTACATCAAAAGATAAGATTGGCTACACCTTGGACGGTCACCCAGTAACAGAACCGGGAGCGGTAGCGACCGGGTCGGCCCGTTGTGGAGAGGTTCCCCACCCGGTCGCTAAGGCTTCCGGTTCTATATGTGCGGAGTATAGTGGGCTATGTCCCGATTAGTCACGGCGAATCGCCCCAACCAATCTTGTATAGGCTCGCGAGTCGGTGCCCTGCTGATTTTCGCACGCGCTTTAAGCTGATATGGCGCTTAATCGTTGTTTCGTCACTATAGGCAAAGAAACTTTAGGCGCCCGGCGTAAGAGACGGTTTGACTCTACTGTTAAACCTCATTATCTAAGAGGTGGTCTATGGATTCCTATAACCTATTTGTGAAACGACGAAAGTTTTTTATTTTGTTTTTGGCGTTGGTTCTGCCGATTTCGTATTTAGGTTTGGCGAATGGACCGGAGGGCGGTACCAGCGAACTGGCTTTCGATCAGTCGGGCGCGGTCATTTACAGGCTTACCCGCAGCGGGCTCTACAAGAGCACCGACGGCGGCGACAGTTGGGGAGAGCGGAGAGGTCCCATTAACTTTTCTGGTTCGCTGATGATTAATCCACTTAATCCCAACATCATGTATTCAGGAACATCATATTTCGGCGGGCCAGGCGGCATCGCGAAGAGCACCGATGAAGGGAGTACGTGGAGATTGTCCTTACCGGATTCCACTTCTCTGGTTATGCATCCCATTGATCCAGATATTCTTTATGCTACCGGGTACACGTTCATTACCAGAGGGCTCTGGAAGAGCACGGACGCGGGAGAGACCTGGAATCGTTTTAGTTTGGAGGGGGACTCTGTTTCTGGTCTGCGATTACACCCAAGCCAGCCCCAGTTCATGTATGTGGAAAGTAGCGAGGGAATTCGAAGGAGCAGCGATGGCGGGGAAACTTGGACGCCCCCGGGACTCTTACGCGGGGGCTACATAGAAGGCTTGGATCCTCTCGACCCGCTCACCCTCTATATTACTGACTGGACCGATAATCGCCTCAATAAAACGACGGATGGTGGGCTGACTTGGCGGCGCTTACCCCAAGATCCATCGGAACAATACTCAAAAATTCTGACCATAGATCCGACCGATACGCAAATTATTTATGTGGGCGCCAGCGTTGCAGGGATGCACAAGAGTACCGATGGGGGCGAAACTTGGCGCCAGATCGCTGAATTCTATGGGCGTAGGGCCCATCTTCATCCTTCCGATCCCCGAACCATTTATGCCGACGCACGCATAGGCCTTGCCCAGAGCACCGATGGCGGAGAAAGCTGGACCATCGGCACCGGAGGCATCGTCGCCACTGCCATCAGACTTATGGCCCTGGCACCCGGCAATCCCGATTGGATCTATACGACATCGGAGGGCTGGTCCCGCAGCACCGACGGCGGGAAAAGCTGGTCGCCGTTGCGGCGGCGGCGGGATGATCCCAGCTTCCTCTCTCTGGCCATCGACCCCGACGATCCGAATATCCTTTACGGCGCCAACGGCGGGGTTTGGAAAACCACCGACGGCGGCGACACCTGGCGCCGTGGGCTCGACCGCGGCAGCCGAGTGGCCGTCGATCCCCAGGATGGCCGGGTTCTGTATGCGATACAGAGTAACGGTCCTACGAGTTCCGACGTTTACAAGAGCACCGACGGAGGGGACAACTGGGTACTGGTTTCCACGGTGGGAGGCCAGCCGGGCGTGCTGGTGGTGGACCCGAGCGACAGCCGGGTGGTGTATGCCGGCGGCTACCGGGGCTGTTTGTCCAAGAGCACCGATGGCGGCCTCTCCTGGAATTGTACCGGTCTCAGCGGTACTTACCCGATAACGCTGACGCCGGACGAGCAGGACCCGCGGACTCTCTATGTCGTAATCAACCCGGGGGGCCTCTTTAAGAGCGAGGATGGTGGTGTGCGTTGGAATCTCCTATCGACGTTCGCCGGGGGCAGCCTGGCCATCGACGCCAAGGACC